>JAIRNH010000039.1 GCA_031258155.1 Helicobacteraceae bacterium
GTTAGATAACTTAGCGTTGTATGACGAGAGAGCGCGGTTCAAGTTTGTCTCCGAATCGACGTTAAATGAAACGCGCAACTCTACGATTTAAAGGCTTAAATATGATTTAAAGGTTTAAATACGATTCTTTTTTCGCGTTTTCGTCGTTTATGATCGCCGCGTTTAGCAAAATCTCCTTGATAAGCGTCGTTTTTCATACGCTACGCTCGCCTGTTATCGGCGCGCTGATTACCGAAGATTTAACCAAAACGGCGAGCAAAACGTTACTTTTTTAAACGAACCCGCGTTAAGGCTAATTTCGCGGGCTTTTTCTTTTCAAAAGCGCGCGCCGCTACAAAAGCGGTTTTTACCGCGCGTTAGTTACTCCAAACCTATGAGGCTAAAACGGCTTTATGATCGTCAATATAACGATTGCTATCAAAAAGAGCGTGGGGACTTCGTTAAAAACGCGAAAAAACGCGCCGCTCTTATTACAGGTATCGTTTTCAAGCCGCTTACGCAAATGTCCCGCGTAGAAAAACCAGCCGATCAACGCCGCCACGAGCGTTAGCTTCGCATGCAACCAACCCCCGCTTTGCAGCAGCTCCGGTCTAACGGCGATCATGCTTAATCCCGCGACAAGCGTCGTCCAGAAGGCGGGTAGAGAGATATATTTCCACAACTTGCGCTCTTGGATTTTGACTATACGCGCGAACTCTTTATTGTCGCGGTTCTCGGCGTGATAAACAAATAGGCGCGGCAGATAAAACATACCCGCAAACCACGAAATCATGGCTACAATATGAACAACTTTTATCCACAAATAATAATCTTCCATCGACATCCCCGCGCATTATTTTGCGTGAATTTTATCTAAGTTTAACTATAGTAGCGCTTTAAGGTCTTTAAGGTGTTGCGGGAATTTTTAGGTCATACTTTTGTGTTGCGCGGCAAGCCTTGTCCGTATTTGCCCAATTGGACTAGCGCCACCGAATACTGCATCGGCGGGGTGGATGGCGCTATGTTCGCCAAGTTGCTACTTCGAGGTTGGCGGCGGTTCGGTCATCTGTTTTTCCGCCCCGTATGCGCCGCCTGCGACGAGTGTAAGAGTATCAGGATAGATCCAAACCGCTTTGAGTGGAGCGGATCGTTTAGGCGAGTTTTGAGTAAGGGCGAAACGGCGCTTAGTATGAAAATTGAGCGCCCTCGCGTTACCGACGAGCGACTAAGCCTTTACGAGCGCTACCACAAAGAGCGATCCGCGACGCGCGGCTGGGAGCCGGAATCTACGGATCCAATGGACTACCGCTCTTCGTTTGTAGAGTGTTCCGAAAACTACGGATACGAGTTTTCTTACTATTATCTAGATCGGTTGGTTTGCGTCGCTTTAACGGACATATTGCCTGTAGGAGTTTCGGCGGTTTATTGCTATTACGAGCCTGAAATGCGTTCTCTATCTTTAGGCACGTATTCGATCTTGCGACAGTTGGCGTTCGCGAAAGAACGCGGCGCGAAACGGCTGTATCTAGGATATTGCGTGCATGGCAACGCCAGCCTGTCGTATAAAGCGCGTTTCAAACCATACGAAGTATTGCGCGGCAGACCAGAGTTGGATCAAGCGCCAACGTGGGAGTAAAGCGTATCATTATGAAAGCGGCAAGGTAAAAACGTGGAACAGATAGAAATTAAAGAGGTATCAAAAGACGCAGCGATTATCCATACTTTTAAGGATTCGCGCTACGCGTCGGAACACGCCCGATCGGACGGAACCGAAATAGCGCGGATTTTAGACGACCCGACCTTGTCCGTAAACGCAAAAAGCCGCGCCGTTTACGACACGACAAGTAAAATTATTAACGATCTGTTCGATAGCGAAATAACTCCGGAAAAAATACACGAAGCCAAAAACAGCGTGGGCGCGATGTTAAACGGCGTTATAAGCAATCAAATCACAATCGCTTCTCTGATAAAGGTTAGCTCTTACGACTACTACACATATACGCATTGCGTTAACGTCTGCGTTTATTCGGCGGGGCTTGGCAAAGAGATCGGCTTGTCGCCTAAAGAGATAGAGCTGCTTGGAGCGGGCGGCATTATGCACGATCTTGGCAAAGCGAAGGTGGATATAGACATTGTAAATAAACCGGGGCGGCTTACCGACGAAGAGTTTACCGAAATGAAAAGACACCCCGTTTATGGCTATGAGATATTAAAAGATCAATTTGAGAACGACGAGATTATCCTAACTAGCGTTCGGCATCATCACGAAAAGATGAACGGATCGGGCTATCCAGACGGTATTAAGGGCGATAATCTAAGTTTATACGCTCGCATCGTCGCCGTATGCGATATTTTCGACGCGCTGACCACCAAACGAAGCTATAAGCCCGCTCTCTCCACTTTTGAAGCGCTAACTTTAATGAAAGATAAAATGTTGGCGGAACTAGACGTTAAGGTGTTGACCTATTTTATCAGAATGATGGGCAAAGGCTAAACGCCCCGTCTAGTCGCTACGTATATAGCAACTGAGCTTTCATATTGCTCGACGCGATTTCTGTGATGGAAATTGACGATTGCAAGTAAGCGGATTAAATCTTACGCTATGGAAACAGGCTTACGCCAATATCTATAGCAATACGGGCGCGACAACGACGGGGGTTGACGGAATGTCCGACAATAGGCTTGAAAAGTTGAAAAGCCGTTCTAAGCGGCGAATATCGCTTTATTCCCGTTAGACGAGTTTTAATTCCGCTTTACGCGTCTTACGCCATTACAAACTCCGCGCGGGAAAGCTCTAAGGAATTGGAACAAGTTCCTAGTCAAAAAAAATAAATGGATAGCCGCGCGCATTGAAACCGTCCTTGTCACATCGTTTTTTTATTCCAATCTAGCCGCGCTCCTTGCGCGCGCGTATTGAAACTCTGCGTTAGCGCTCTAAAAAAGTCAGATAGGGGTTATTCGCTTTTTATCGTAGCGATCGAGACGTTTTCTAGTTTGCGCTCTTTTAGCGCGTCCATTAGTTTTATAAACTGCGAGAAACGACTTTCTTTATCGGCGCGGACAATAATCATATCGGCGCGATCCATACTATCTAGCCGCATTAACAGCGCGTAAAAATTAAGCGGCTCTTTATCGAGAAAAAAATCGCCGTTTTCGTCGATCGCGATCTCTACGCGCTTTTGTCCTTGAGCGGGGGATTGCGCCTGCGTCGTTTTGGCTTCGGGCAGCGCCACTTTGATCGCGCCTTGCGAGATAAAAGTAGCCGTCGTTAGCACGATTGCGAGTAGCACAAGCATAACGTCGATAAAGGGCAAAACGTTTATCGAGTCGATCCGTTTTAATCTCATCGCCGCCGCCTTCTTGCGCAAAAGGCGATCGGATCAATTCGTTTTGATCGCATTCTTGTCGTCCCACTCGGCGATCAGCGTTTCGGCTTTGCCAAGCAACAGATTATAGGCGATCGACGACGGGATCGCCACAAGTAAACCCGCCGCCGTAGCTTTAAGCGCCAGCGCCAGACCCGTCATTAGCGACGCGGCGTCCATATTCGATATGTTGTTCGCGATGTCGATAAAAGCGATCATAATGCCAAACACCGTGCCAAGCAACCCCACATACGGAGCGTTAGAGGCGATCACCGCGATAATCGTCAGCCGTTTTTGCAGCTCGATTTCAAGGCGCGATCGGCTGACAAAATCGCCGACTTTGACAAATCGGTAGAACAAAACGCGCTCGATCGCCGCCCATAACGCGATAAATCCCATCAAGCCAAGCGCGCCTAAAGCGATCCACTCTACGATCTCTCTATCCATTTGTAAGCCTTTCGATTCGCGTTAGAACGCCCGGGTGCGTTTCGCGCCACAGCGCGTAGATCGGAAGTTTTCTAGGAAAAGCTCTGTTTTCGACCGCGAGTTTAACAAGCGCGTTTTTTAGATCGGTTTTATCGGTAAGCGCCGCGCCGTAAGCGTCGGCGGCAAACTCGGCGCGGCGGCTAATCGCGTTGATAAGCGGCTGAAAGAAAAAATCGATCGGCGCGGCAAAAACAACGCATAAAGCCATAGCGATATGCGCTCCTTGCGGCAGATTTAGCGCCGAGTAGAGATCAAAGTCAAGCAGCGCGTAGAAAAACAGGCAGATAACCCATATTTCAACGCCGATCGCGCACAGGCGTTTCCAAATGTCTTTGTGTTTGAAGTGTCCTAACTCGTGTCCCAAAACCGCTAAAATCTCGCTTTCGCTTAACTTTTCAATCAACGTATCATACAGCGCGACGCGCTTTGTCTTGCCAATCCCAGCGAAATAGGCGTTTAGCCTCGCGTCGCGTTTGCTGGCATCGATTCTGAAAACGCCATTCGCGCCAAAACCCGCCCGCGCGAGCAGCTCTTTGATTTTCGCGCCAAGCGGCGTGTCGTCGATCGGCTCGAATTTATTGAATATCCGCGCGATATATGGAAACAGGAGATTGACGAGTATTATAAACGTTATCGCGGCGGCAAACGCGTAGAAAACGCCGCTAAAATTTAGCGGCGGCGCGAACGAGCGCGCGATAAACGCGAACGCGCAAGAGAGTATCGAGGCGACGACGATCAGCATAACCAAACCTTTAACGAAGTCGATAAAAAAGAGCTTTTTTGTCGATCGGTTGAATCCGAACTTCTCGTCGATCGCAAAGGTCTTGTAATACTCCAGCGGCAGATTCAAGATCGCGCCGATCGCTAAAAACGACGCGACAAACGCCGCCGCCTTCGCCGTCGCGGAGTCTATCGCGATCGCTTGATCGAGGGCGCTAAACCCCGCGAGAAACCAGAGCGCCAAAATAAGCGTCGAGAAGATATTCGAGCCAATCGAAAAACGCAGGCAGGCGACCTCGTAATCGGCGGCTTTTTGCCAATCCGCGACCGGCAGCAACGCCGGCTTGGCGCCGCGCGCTTGCTTGACAAAGGCGATCTGCGCCGCCGTCAAAACGGTATCCAAAGAGAGATAAGCGACGTAAAGGATCGCCAGAACAAATTCCAAAAAAACCTCCGAGCGGTTCGTAAAAATAATCGTAAATCTTAACAGACGAAAGATTGCGCGGCGAATTTTTGGCGCGCGCGGCTACCAATTGATAGAATAACGCGCAAAAAGGAGAGCGATGGCGCTAATCGACCTGAAATCCGTCCGCAAACAATACGACGCGCGAATAATTTTAGACGGCGTTGATTTTGCGATCGAGGCGCTTGAGCGCATCGCGATCGTCGGGCGAAACGGAAGCGGAAAAACGACGTTGGCGAAAATCGCGGGCGGCGTTTTGCAAGCCGATAGCGGCGAACGAATGACGCGGAATAATATCGCGATAGAAACGCTGGAGCAAAATCCCGTTCTAAACGAAGACCTAAGCGTCAAAGAGACGATTGAAAACTCGCTGACGCATATCGTCGCGATCAAAGAGGAATACGCGAAATTAACTAAAGAGCTAGAGCGCGCAAGCGACGATAAAACGCTGACAAGCCGCCTTGCCGCGCTAGGATCGCGGCTTGACTTCTTAAACGCGTGGAATCTTAGCGATCAGATTGAGCGCGTAATAATCCATTTCAATCTTAAAGCGTTGGAGAATAAAAAAATAGCGACGTTAAGCGGCGGCGAAAAACGGCGCGTCGCGCTAAGCGTCATAATGCTGAAAAAACCGGATATTGCGCTATTAGACGAGCCGACAAACCATTTAGACGTTTATATGGTTAAGTTTTTAGAGGAGCTGATACTAGAAAGCAAAAGCGCGTTCTTAATTATCTCTCACGATCGCTACTTTATAGAGCGGATCGCCACGCGGACAATCGAGATTGAGGACGGGCGGATACGATCGTTTAACGGCGGTTACAATCGCTATTTAGAGCAAAAAGCGGCGGCGCTAGAGTCGATGAAAAAAAGCCACGAAACGCTTATCAAGCGGCTAAGAGACGAACAAGAGTGGCTAAATCGCGGCGTAAAAGCGAGGCTAAAGCGTAATATGGGGCGCGTGGAAAAAATTAAACAGATGAAAGAGGAGGCGAAAAAAAACCCCTCGATCATTCGCAAGATAAAACTTGAGCTTGAACGCGAATATAAAGCGTTTAACCGCGACGATGGAACAAACCGCAGAAAAGCGCTGTTTGAAATAGAAAATCTATCGATCGGCATAGATCAAAAAACGCTTATCAAACCTTTTTCCGCGCGTATTTTGCAAGAGGATAAGATCGCCGTGGCGGGCAAGAATGGAAGCGGTAAAACTACGCTACTTTTGACGCTGCTTGGACGCATAAAGCCGCTTAGCGGCGCTATAAAAATCGGTTACGAGTCTATCGGCTACTTCGATCAGGACAGATCGATGTTGGACGACAATAAAAATTTGCTAGAGACCTTCTGTCCAAACGGCGGCGATCATATCTTGGCGTTCGGCGCTAACGTTCACGTTTATGGATATATGAAAAATTGGCTTTTTCCAAAGGAGTTTCTCGATAAAAAGATCGGTTCGCTAAGCGGCGGCGAAAAGAACCGCGTGGCGCTTGCCTTACTTTTTTCTAAGCGTTACGACTGCATTGTTTTAGACGAACCCACAAACGATCTGGATATTCCTACGATAAACGTATTAGAGGAGTATCTGCAAAGCTATAAAGGCGCGCTGGTATTCGTTAGCCACGATCGCTATTTTATTGATAAGATTGCTTCAAAGTTATGGGTTATAAAAGACGATCAAGCAATTAGCGAGGAGTTGTGCGGATACGGCGATTATCTCGATAAAGAGAGCTATTTTAACGAGCTTGACGCCGCCGCGAGCGCTACGGATAAAACCGCGCCAAAGCGCGAAGCGGCGCGATCGCAACGCAAGTTTTCGTATAACGAACAGCGATTATATGAAACGCTGCCGAATGAAATCGATCGGCTAGAAAAGCAAATTAAAGAGAGGGAAAACGCGATGTTTGACGGCGTTTATTCCGCGTCGGCGCTCGCGGAGCAGAGTCAGGCGTTAGAGGCGCTTAAAGCCTCTTTAGAATCAAAAGTCGAAACCTATTTCAAACTAGAGGAGAAAAAAGAGAGTTATGCGTCATAAATATATTTCAAGCGCCGTTTCGTATATATTCGGTCGCTTCGCCGCCAAAGCGCACCCTAAACTAGCGCAAAAGATTATTAACGCTTTATACGTCAAAACTTTACGCTTAGATATGAGCGAGTTTGATCCGCCTTCGGCTTATCCGACGCTTAGCGCGCTCTTTACCCGCGAGCTAAAAATTACGCGAACGCTTACAGACGATCAAACGGCTGTGATCGCGCCGTGCGATAGCTTTATTACGCAAAGCGGCGCGATCGAGACAAATACGCTTTTTCAAATAAAGGGAATGCCATACTCTATTTTTTCTCTACTGCCGCATATAGAAAAAGAGAGATTACAAAGTTTTGACGGCGGTTATTACGCGAATTTTTATCTCTCGCCGCGCGATTATCATCGCTACCACGCCCCCCTCTTGCTGACGCTTAACTATTTGACGCATATTCCGGGCGCGCTTCTGCCCGTTAATACCCCCTTTTTGCGCCGAAAATCGAATCTTTTTTGCGAAAACGAACGCGCCGTATTAGAAGGGACGGACAGTAATAATAAACGATGGATTTTAGTATTTGTCGGCGCGTTAAACGTGGGCAAAATACGTTTTGAACGTATGCCCGCCTTTCAGACCAACGTCGGAGCTAGGCTTATTAAATCGTTTAAGCTAGACGGCGAAGTTAAACGCGGCGATCTGTTGGGCTACTTTGAGATGGGATCGACGATAGTCCTGATCGCCGAAAAAGACGCGGCGCGTTTTACGATTGAAGCTAATCAAAAAATACGATTTGGCGAACGGATCGCGACGGTATAAAACCGCCAAGCAAAAGCGCCGCGCGAGCGCCGTAAACGCGACGGGCGGCGAAATCAATATTTGCGGCAATATGAAAGCGCGGAGACGTTCTTGATAAGCGTTTAGCCGCGACGCGCGCGGCGGTTTTGCGCGATCTCGCCGCGTTCGAATAGACGCAAGCGGCTTCTTTGGATCGTTTATCCAAGCGGCGTTTGCGCCCTAAAAGCGCGAAACCGCCCGCTAGGTTTGCGGCGTTTTAACGTTTGATTCCTATAATTGCGCATCAAATTCCAAAGGCGGCAGATGAAAATTACGGTAATTCAAGGACCAAATATCAACACGCTCGGCGTTCGCGAGCGATCGCTATACGGCGCTATGACGATGGACTCGCTACACAACGAGATGCGAAAAGTAGCCGAGCAAAACGGCGCGCAGATAGAGTTTTATCAGAGCAACCTAGAGGGCGAGATTGTCGATCGCATTCAGGAGTGTTACGGCGAGAGCGACGCGATCGTGCTAAACCCCGCCGCGTATACCCACACTTCGATAGCGATACGCGACGCGATCAGCGCCGTGTCGATTCCGGTGGTGGAGGTGCATATAACCAACATAGCTAGGCGCGAGGAGTTTAGAAAAAACTCGTTTGTCTCTCCGGTAGCGGCCGGGGTGATTTCGGGTTTTGGTCCGTTTGGCTATCACCTAGCGCTTTTGGCGGCGATTCAGATCGCAAAAGAGATCGAAGCGCAAAAAAACGCGGCAAATCAAACCAAAGCCTGATAAAAGCGCTAGGCGCGACAACCGATTCAGCTCCCTCGCAAACGGTTCGCGCCGACGCTTTTTCGCGGATCGCGCGAGGCGCGATCGCCGTATGCGGTCGGAACAAGCGATTTATAAAAAACGCAAACTTCGTCTTTGCAAAACCGCCGCGATTTTTCGCAAAACAAAACGCCTAAATACGCTATGATCGCGCAGTTTTATAGAGGAGTTTTTATGAAAAAAGCGCGCTTGCTTTTTGGATTATTTTTGCTTTCGTTCATTGCGATTGGCTGCGCGGCTAAAATCGAAAAAATAGGCGCTACAAACGCCGATCTAAACGTAAGCGTTGAAGCAAAAGAGGATAATTTAACCGCGATCGACGAGCCGAAAACCGGCTCTCAAACGGAAATCGACGCTGAAAACAAGACGATCGGTTCCGTGGCGAAGCTCGCGCTTGGCGAGCGGCACGCGATCGCGCTAGATATAGACGGCAAAGTTTGGACAAGCGGAAATAACGACTTTGGACAGCTTGGCGCGGGCGATTTTACCGTCAAAACGCAATCTAATTCGCTTAGCGCTTTCAAGTTAGTCGGAAGCCTAACGGATAAAACAATCGTAGATATAGCCGCCGGATACGATCAAACCTTCGCGATCGACGATACGGGCGGCGCGTTCTCAAGCGGGCGCAACGACTTTGGACAGCTTGGCGCGGGCGATTTTACCGATAGAAACGTTTTTGAGAAAATCGAAAGTTTAAGCGGCGTTCGCGTAACGGCGATCGCTTCGGGAAAACAGCATACGATCGCACTCGATAGCGAGGGCGGCGTTTGGGCGGCGGGCGCGAACTCGTTAGGGCAGTTAGGTATCGACGATACGGACGCTAAAAACGCATTTGTAAAAGTTTCGTCGTTAAGCGGCAAAAAAATCGTCGCGATCGCCGCCGGACGCTACCACTCCGTAGCGCTCGATAGCGAGGGCGCGATCTGGGTAAGCGGCTCCAATAGTTACGGACAGCTTGGGCTTGGTTACGGCGGCGTAGGAACGATAGAAAGCGGATTTAAACCGGCTAACGCGGGCGGAAATAAAATCGTCGCGATCGCTTGCGGCGAAAATCACGCGATCGCGCTCGATAGCTACGGCGCGATCTGGACAAGCGGCTTAAACCGAAACGGGCAGCTAGGCTTAGGCGACTCGATCGATCGCGTCGTTTTTGAAAAATACTCGTCGCCTCAAAAATTCGCGGCGATCGCCGCCGGCGCGAATCAAACGATCGCGCTCGATAACTACGGAGCGATCTGGACAAGCGGCGGCGCGATCGCGGATAACCGCCTTTCGTTCGCGCGCGCAAGCGCGGGCGACGCGGCGATCGTCGCTATAGCAAGCGGCTCTAACGCCGCGTTCGCAATCGCTTTTAACGGCGACGTTTTGCTAAGCGGACAGAGCGCCGACGGACAAATTGGACGTTCGGCTTCGTATCATACGTTTGGCAAAGTCGAGCTTCGCGCCGACGCCATCGACTTAGAGGCGTTATACGACAGAGGCTTCAAAAAAATATGCGACCCCGCCACGCAAAAACCGAATATAAGCGACAAAGTTATAACGTCGATCGCCGCCGGCGATTCGCATACGATCGTTATCGACGATCAAGGCAAAATGTTTGCGAGCGGCTACAACGAGCGCGGGCAACTAGGCTTAAACGACGCGGATAATCGCGTTTCGTTCGCGGCGATAACCTATCTTCGCGACGCGAATATAACCGCGATCGCGGCGGGAGAGCAGCACGCGATCGCCCTTGATAGCGAAGGCGGCGTTTGGGTAAGCGGTCATAACGACTACAATCAACTTGGATTTGAAAAAACCGAAGATAGGCGAATTTTCACGAAAGTTAAGGATATAAGCGACAAAAACGTTACCTCGGTAGCGGCGGGCGCCTATCACAGCTTGGCGCTCGATAGCGACGGCAGGGTGTGGGTTAGCGGGCGCAACAACCGCGGACAGTTAGGTATGGGCGACGCTTACGATAGCGCGGTTTTTACGATCGCGACAAGTTTAAAAGACAAAACAATCGTAAAAATCGCGGCGGGCGCCTATCACAGCTTGGCGCTCGACGATAAAGGCGGCGTATTCTCAAGCGGCGCTAACGACGAAGGGCAACTTGGCGAAGGCGATCGAGATAGAGCTACGTTTACGCTGGTAAGAAGTTTAAGCGCCAGAACAATCGTAAAAATCGCGGCGGGCGAAAACTTTTCATTGGCGCTCGATAGCGAAGGCAAAATATGGGCTGTAGGCTCCAACGAATACGGGCAGCTTGGGCTTGCAAGCGGCGCGATCGCTCAAGCGAGTTTTACGCGGATTTCAAGTTTGAAGGGGGTATTTATAACGGACATAGCCGCCGGCGATCGCCACGCGCTGGCGCTCGATAGCGAAGGCAAAGCCTACGCGACGGGGTTAAACGACGACGGTCAACTCGGACTAGGCGATCGTCGCGATCGACTCGCTTTTTCAGCGATAGAAAGTCTTGGCGCCAAAACGATATTAAGCGCGGCGGCGGGCGAAAAACATTCGATTTTACTTGATAGCGAAGGCAGGATTTGGGTTAGCGGGCAGAACTATTACGGGCAACTAGGACTTGACGATACGATCGATCGCGACATATTTACGTCGCTTGAGCCTACGGGTTGCGTCGAAAGCCCCGCCGCGTTTTGATAAAAGCGCTTTAAATAAGCGATATTCCCGCCCCCGTAACGGCTTTTGTCTTTAGCGAAACGAACTTTTTACGAGACGATAATAGAACGCGAAGTTAATAGCCGCCGCTTCGCGTTTGCCCGCGATCGCCGATTAGACGTTTCTATATCCGCCGCCGCGCCTATTAAACCCGCGTCGCAATCTTTCGCGACTAACGAGCTTTAAACGACGATAATTTTGCTTAAACGGCGCGGATTTTTATTAGGCAACGGGTAAAATCTCAACCGATACCTAAAAAGGAGCAATAAATGACTTTTATAGACGATATTCGCGCGGACGAGGTAATAGATTCGCGCGGCAACCCGACGACGCGAGCGAGCGTAACGCTTAGCGACGGCTCCAGATCGAGCGCAATCGTGCCAAGCGGCGCTAGCACCGGCAAACGCGAGGCGCTAGAGCTGCGCGACGGCGACAAAAAGAGATATGGCGGCAAAGGCGTATTAAAAGCCGTAGATAACGTAAATGCGATAATCGCCGAGGAGCTAATAGGTCTCTCGCCGTTTGATCAGGCGGAGATCGACGCGCGCTTAAAAGATATAGACGCGACGGAAAACTACTCTAAGCTTGGCGCGAACGCCGTTCTGGGCGTGTCGATGGCGGTGGCGCGCGCGGCGGCGCTTAGTCAAAAAATCCCGCTGTATCGTTATCTGGGCGGCGCGAACGCAAGCGTGCTTCCCGTTCCGATGCTAAACGTGATCAACGGCGGCAGCCACGCGGACAACAACATCGATTTTCAGGAGTATATGATTATGCCCGTAGGCTTTGACGATTTCGCCGAAGCGTTAAGGGCGAGCGCCGAAACTTTTCACGCGCTAAAAAAGATACTCCACGATCGCAAAGAGGTTACGGCGCTTGGCGACGAGGGCGGTTTCGCGCCCAATCTCAAAGACAACGAAGAGCCGATCGCGCTTCTGCTGGAAGCGATTGAAAAGGCGGGCTACAAACCCGACGAACAGATCGCGATCGCCATGGACGTAGCCTCCAGCGAGTTTTACGAAAGGGGCGGCTACAAACTCGGCGCGGAGGGCGGCAAACTCCTATCGAGCGACGAGATGATCGGCTATTTAGAAAAGCTGGTCGATAAATATCCGATCGTAAGCATCGAGGACGGACTCGCGGAGGACGATTGGAGCGGGTGGGCAAAACTCACCGAAAGATTAGGCAAAAAGACGCAATTGGTGGGCGACGATCTCTTTGTCACCAACAAAAAAATCCTAGCCGAAGGGATCGAAAAGGGCGTGGCGAACTCGATTTTAATCAAATTAAATCAGATCGGCACGGTCAGCGAGACGCTTCAGACAATCCGTTTGGCGCACAGAAACAGCTATACAACCGTAGTCAGCCACAGAAGCGGCGAAAGCGAAGATAGTTTTATCGCCGATCTAGCGGTCGCGATCAATGCGGGTCAGATCAAGACGGGATCGATGAGCAGAAGCGAGCGGATCGCCAAATACAACCGCGTATTGGAGATTGGACGCGAGATCGCTGGGGCGGAATACTTAGGCAAAAAAGCCTTCGGGCGATAAGCGCGCGTGGAAACGAGCGACATTCGCGATGAACTGCTAGGCGAAATAGGGTCTCGCCCTATTATCAGGGCGCGTCATCTTATCTGGGTTGGCATTGTCGCGGCGTTGGCTCTATACGCATATTATTTGCTTTATGGCGCCAATTCGTTTTTGCGGCTATTAGAGTTACGCGACGAGGACGCGGCTTTGCAGGCGCGCGTAGAGGCGCTTAAAGACGAAAACGCGAAGTTGCGGCGCGAATTATATGAGCTGGAGCTAATCAGCGGCGAGGAGGGGTTGTGAAAAAAGTCGGCGTATTCGCCTTTTTCTGCATGTTAGTTTTCGCGCGGATCAACCCTTTCGAGCCTATCGAGCGCTCGGAGGATCGCAACGACACGGGTTCGTTCCCGCCCCGCCAATTCGAGCAAGAGTCGATCTCGCTTCCGCCAAGCTCTAGAGCGCTAAAAGAGATACAGATAACCCATCAGGAAAACGACGGATCGCTCTCTACGATCAATCGCAAGATCGACAAGTCGATCGATTCGCGCGCGCCCCTCAGAATCGATCAGCCAAACGCCGAAAAACTGCCGCGCCAAACGGGCGCTTTTCTGCCTATCGAAGATTTGGAGGATATAGGTCGCATTCGGTTCTTTACGGCGCGCGACGCGATGAAGTTTCAAACGCAAGATCAACTGCTGCGCAGTTTCTTTCTGCCGCGTCCAAGCCGCGTCGCGCTGGATTTTAATAGCTCCGTGCCGCTAGAGCCGATCTCGGTAAAACTCACGGACGGATATTTCACGCAAATAGAGCTTAGCTTTCACGAAACCTTTTACCGCGTAACCGTTACGCTTGAAAGCTATTATCCTTACGCGATTGAAAGAGTTTCCGAAGGCTATCTGTTGGGGCTTCATTGAACAATTTAGTTCTCATCGGCTTTATGGGTAGCGGCAAAAGCTCCGTAGGACGGATACTAGCGCAAAAAACCGCGCGCTATTTTCTGGACGCCGACGCGCTGATCGAGAGCGCGACAAATATGAAAATCGCCGATATTTTCGCAAACGGGGGCGAAGCGCTCTTTCGCGCATACGAGCGCGATCTCGCCGCGTGGCTCGCTCGCTCGGTAAGCTCCGCCGTAATCTCCACCGGCGGCGGCATGATCGTTTCGTGCGGGAATCTACGCGCTATCGGCGAAATTATCTATCTCAAGTGCGATTTTGAAACGATCGCGAAGCGGCTAAAGGGCGAAGCCGAACGCGAAAAGCGCCCGCTCGCCGCCTCGATAGAAACTCTGCGCGATCGATTCTTGCAACGCGAAGCTGTCTATGAGTCCAACGCCGATCGCGTTATCGACGCGAACCAAAGCCTAGGGACCGTGCTAGAGGCGATCGGGTGAAACAAACCGGCGCTACGCGGCTAGCGCCAAACGGCGCGGAGCTATCGCCGCGCGGGCGCTTTGCCGCGTGAGTATCCTCGTCGCGTTTGTTTGCGTCGCCGCCTGCTATATGCTCGCTGTGCTCTCGCTGATCGTTTTAGAAGAAAAGCTAATCTTTCTTAGCGGTTTTTCGCGCCTCAAGGATTTTCCAAAAGACGAGGCGATCGCCTTTAAGCTCGATATTCAGGAGGGCTTTTATATCAAGCGCGGCGCTAAAACCCTGCTGTTGTGGTTTGACGGCAACTCCGATAACGTCTGGTATATCCCCGCCGAACTCGCCAAATTAGACGGCGCTTCGCCGCTCGCCTCGATCGATATAGCGGCGCTAAATTATCGCGGTTACGGCGCAAGCGGCGGCGAGCCTTCGCAAAAGGCGATATTTGCCGACGCGCTGAAACTCTACGACGCTTTGGCGCCTAATTATGATCGCGTCGTAGCGTTCGGGCGCAGTTTAGGTAGCGGCGTAGCCTGCTATCTCTCAAGCGAGCGCAAATTAAACGGCGCGATTTTGATCACGCCGTTTGATTCCGTTCGCGCGATCGCTAAGTGGCGCTTTGGCTTTTTACTGGCTCACCTATTTATACGCAACCCGTTTGAAAGCGTCGATTACGTCAAGAACAACCAAACGCCGTTTGCGATTTTGGAAGTCGCGCGCGATTATGTCGTGCCGAATAGGCGAACAAAGCGATTAAGAGAGGCGATAGCTAATCTAGCGCTATACGAGCGCGTGGAAAATACCACGCACGCCGCGATCGCCTTCGATCCGCGCGAGTTTGAGTTTATAGAAAAGTCTTTGGAGCGTTTTTAATGTTTAACGAAAACGATCTTATCTGAAGGCGCGATTAACGGTCGCGCCGATCGTTTTGTCTTTTATAGGTTTACGAGACCCGCTTTGCCGTCTTTAGCGGGATTTGTATGTAAAGACGATAACAGAATATTAACGCTTTGGCAAAACGCCGAACGAGTAAAAGAGATTGAAAAGGCGTATAACCGCGCTATTTTTATGCCGTAAGGATATTTACGATTAGCGATCCGTATTCTACGACGGGGCAAAAATCGTTAAATGGGCGAACAATGGTCGGTCAAACGCTAACGTTTAGCTTAAGTCTGCTACGGTTGCGCGAAATCGCATCTTTGCAAGGATTTCAGCTGAGAAAATACACAACCGTTTGCTTAGCGGCTGGCTTACAGCCTTGTTTTTGACGCTTTTAGCGTTCACTAACGCTTTTGGAACTGAACCGCTTTATGAGGCTAGAGCTTTTATCTTGCCTTTGGATGAACCTACAAAGATAGGCGAAACGGCGCTTGTTCCCGTCAAGATCGAGTTTCC
>JAIRNH010000040.1 GCA_031258155.1 Helicobacteraceae bacterium
CGATCTTCAGATCGGAAGCCGAAGCGTTTTTTACTTCGACGGGCATAGGAGTATGTTTATTGGTAGAGAGAGAGAGAGGAATCTTTTTTTTTGACCTCCGATAACGGATTAAGGATCGATCCAAACTGAGCGAATCGCATTGAAGCAATCTCCTTTCTTGATGAAATCAAAATTAGCGAATGCCAGATCGTCTCCGCTTAAATTAGTTTTTCTTGCCCAGTAAAACGCTAAGCGTCTTTGCTTAGCAGCGGCGTGTTGATTGCGATCGTATCGGGATATTTCAGACCGCTGCCCGCGTTGAGCAAACAGCCGTTTTCAAGCAGTTTCCAAGCCGCCGCAAGCGTAGCCGCGCCTTCGGGACAGACAAACAGCCCTTCGGTTTTGGCGAGCAGGCTTTGCGCCTCTAGCAACTCGTCGTTGGCGCGGAAAAACCGGTTAGCGCCCTTACGCGCATAAATCTCGGCTCGCCGTTTGCGATCGCAGACGATTTATAGCGGCGGCGATTATATCGTCGTCGTCCGCGCTAGGCGCTAAAAAGGTCTGCTTCGCGCCGTCAAGGAACGTGAAGGCTATAGTATGCCGATAGTTTTGGACGACCGACACGCCGCGTTTGGCGGCAAGCGTTTTGATTGCCATTAGATCGATAAAGCGTCGCGTTGGCGCGTCCGCCGCGCCGAAGCGATCGGCAATCTCGCCGCCAAGCTCGTAAACCGCCTCGATCGTATCCGCTTGCGCGAAGCGGCGGTATAGATCGAGTCTTAAACGTTCCTGCTCGACTAGCTCTTTGCTGATATAGGCTTTGATCGTCAGCCGAATTTCCGCGTTTTTTTTACTCTCTTTTTTAACGCCGTTTAGATCGCTAAGCGCCTCTTCTAGCATTTTGAGATATAGCCCGTAGCCTATTTGTTTGATATGCCCGCTCTGATCCGCGCCCAAGATATTGCCTCCGCCGCGAATCTCTAGATCGTGAAACGCCAGCGCCGATCCGCTTCCAAGATACGAGGCGTTTTCCAGCGCTAAAAGCCGTTTTTTCGCCTCGCTAGTCAAACTTTCCTCGTCCTCGATCAAAAAATAGCAGTAACCTTGCCTGCGGGAGCGCCCGACTCTGCCGCGAAGCTGATGCAGATCGGCTACGCCGAATCGATCCGCGCCGTCGATAATAATCGTGTTGGCGTTTGGCAGATGAATGCCAGATTCGACAATCGTCGTGCAAAGTAGCGCGTCGTATTCGCCTTTTTCAAAGCGCAGCAACTCGTTTTCCGTTACCTCTTCGGCGACTTTTGAGTGCAGAACTAAGATTTTCAAGTTTGGCAAAATCTCTAATAACGCGCGTTTTTTGCCCTCTATGCCGGCAATGCGGTTGAATATGTAAAAAACCTGCCCGCCGCGCTTAATTTCACGCAAGATCGCCTCTTTGACGACCTTTTCGTCGTAATTTTTCACTATGGTGCGCACGTCTTCGCGATCAAGCGGCGGCGTAAGAATGGAACTCATCTGTTTGATTTGGCTAAGCGCCATATTAAGGCTTCTTGGAATCGGCGTGGCGGACATAGAGAGCAGATGTATATGCGCGGATTTATCTTTTAGCGCCTCCTTTTGCTTGACGCCGAATTTATGTTCCTCGTCGATCACCATCAGCGCGAGGCGGTTAAATTCCGCCGATAGTAGCGCGTGCGTGCCTACCACGACGCCGATCGCGCCGCTTTTTAGCCCCGCTAAAATCTCCTTTTTCTCTTTTGCGTCAACAAAGCGATCGAGTCTATAAACCTCGATTCCTTGCGGCGCGAAACGGCTTTTCAAACTCTCGTGATGCTGATGGCTAAGCAACGTGGTCGGGACTATCATAGCCGCCTGAAAACCGGCTTGATACGTCGCTAAGATCGCGTTCATCGCCGCTTCGGTTTTGCCAAAACCCACGTCGCCGCTAAGCAGCCTATCCATCGGTCTGCCGCTTTTCAAGTCCGAAAAAATCTCCTCGATCGATCGCGCCTGATCCGCCGTATAATCAAAACCGGCGTCGTTTTGAAAACGCTCGATAGCTCCTTCGTCGATCTCGATAATTGGCGCGTCGATCACCTCTCGCGTAGCCGCGCGTCTAATAATTTCGTTCGCAATCTCGTAGAGCTTAGCTCTTGCGCCCTCTTTAATGCGCGCAAAACCGCCTTTGCCAAGCCGATCGAGAATCGGCGCCGCGCCGCTTTGCGCCACAAAACGATCGATTAGATACAGGTTTTCGACGGGCAGTAAGAGTTTATCGTCGCCGGCATAGGCGATCGCCGCAAAATCGCGCGCGCCGCCCAAGAGATTAACCTGCTCAAGCCCAAGAAAGCGCCCTACGCCGTAGTTTTCATGAACGACTAGATCGCCGACGCTAAGCGAGTCCAAAAACAGCGTAGGATTTTTTCGCCGTTTCTTTTGCCAAGAGGGTTTATTTAAGCTGACGATCAGCTCGTTCGCGCCGATTAGCGAAAGCGCGGAATCGGTGAAAAACAGCGTCGCCTCTTTCGCGTCGATTCCGAGCGCTTTTAACTGCGTTTCGTATCGCAACGCCACGATCGATCGCTTGTTTTTATGAAACGCTATTAACGTTTTAGGATCGTCGGCGCGCAACGCTTTATAGTTTCCGATCTCCGGCGCTTTTTTCAACTTCTCGATACGTTCGCGCGGCGGCAGATTATCCGGATTTATATAAATCTCGTCTAGCTCGTCGTCGATATTCTCCGCGACGCAAAAATCGGCGATTTCGGCAAAATCGACGCATAAGCCTAGCGCGGGCAGTTTCCACAACCCGACGCCGATTATATCCTTGATAAAAGCGTCGGATTCGTCGTTTTTTATCAGTTCGTTTAGTTTGCGGCTCGTATCGCCTTCGATCGCGAAAAGCGCGGGGCGGATAACGACGCTCTCAAGTTCGTTTTTCTCGCTTTTTTGCGTAACTATATCGATGCGGCGGATACTCTCGATTTGCGTTCTGTCCAGTAAAATTCTAATCGCGTTTTCATACGACGCGCAGAAAATATCGATCGCCTCGCCGCGAAAGCTCGCCTCGCCTTTCTGCTCGACCGTATCGACAATATCGTAGCCCCAATCGATCAGCTTTTGCCGCAATTTAGCTATATCTATCTCGTCGCCGAAGTTAAGCGTCGCGCTTCCAAATAGCGTTGGAGCGGGCAACGGTTTGACGATCGCGGCGATCGGCGCGATTAAAAACTTATCGTTATTTTTAGACGCGTAGAATCCGCCCAGAGCCTCGCTGAAGGCTATCAGTTCGCCTTGATAGCTACGCAGATCGTCGCCGAAATTGGCGCGCAGATCGGGCAAGACAAAAACCTCCCGCCCAAGCAGCTTGAGCGCGTCGGCGCACCAGTAGGCGCTTTTGTCGTCGTTGACGATCGCGCCGCCGAAGTTCGGGCGGGTTTTTAGGAAACTAAATAAAGAGGCGGCGGTATGCGCCGCGCGCGGAAGCGGTTTATGCAAGCCGCGCTACTCTTTTAATTTTTGAAGTTCGCCTTTGCCCTTGCCAACGGCGCCGCCGGCGACGCGAATTTTGCTGTAACCCTCAAATACCGCTTGCGCCTCTATGATCAGATTGGAGGATACAAGATCGCCGTTCATTTTACCGCCGGCTAGTATCTCCACGTTGGCGCAATCGGCGTTGCCTTCCAATTCGCCGCTAACGACCAATTTTTCGGCGTAAATCTCGCCTTTGACGCTACCCGAAGAACCGACGGTTACAATATTAGACGAGCGAATTGTCCCATCTACTTGTCCGTCGACGTGAAGTTTGCATTCGACTTCGACGGTGCCTGTAATCTTGGTTCCTTTTGCGACGATAGTTGTTCCAGAAGTGTCCACTGCCACGCTATTCCCTTTGCCACCGAATCCCATTGAACTTTTTTCTCCTTACTGAAGATGGCTTCGTAACTTTTTAGATCCCACTCCATAAACGCCGTAGGATCCAACGGTTTATTTAGGTAACGAACCTCATAGTGCAAATGGGGTCCGTTAGAATACCCAGTGTTGCCTGAATAAGCGATAAGTTGACCTTTTTTTACAAAAGCGCCCTGTTGCACCAAAACGCGGTCAAGATGCCCGTATAGCGTTTTGAAGCCAAAGGCGTGCGCGAGCGTTATTAGATTGCCGTAGCCTACGGTTTGGTTCTGTCTAGTTAGCTCCGTTACGCCGTCGGCGGCGGCGTAAACCGGCGTTCCCATGCGCGCGCGCAGATCGATTCCCGTATGAAACTCGCGCTGAGTGCGCCTAAGCGGGTGATAGCGCCAGCCGAAATCGCTTGTCGTGCCGCGGTATTCGATCGGAATGCCGCTCGGAACGCTTCTTAGCATAAGCATTCTTTCCGCTAAGCTAACGCGCGCTAGATCGAGTTTGTCGGACATCTCCAAACTCGCGGAGGGTTTGTCGCCTAAGTCGTTAGTTAATCCGGCGATCTGCTCTATATCGGCGATCTTTTCGCTAAGCTCCGAGAGAGTGGCGTTGTTCTCCTCTATCGCTTCCTTAAAATTCGCGCTTGTCATCAAAAGCGCTTTGTGCTGCTCTTTAAGGCGATTGAAGTTTTCCATTTCGCCAAGCAGAAAATAGATGCTGATCGCGCCCGTTATGACGACGATAAGCAGGAGCGCTAGCGCGTAGATCGCGAAACTTTTGGCAAACTCGCCTACGGTGAAGCTTTTCGAGCCCTCGAGAGTGGTGATGGTGATCGTGGTTTTATCGCGCATTCCACGCTTTCAAAAACGCCTCTACCACGCTAAAACCGCCAAACGCTAAATACTCCTCGTTTTTGTCGATCGCGCCGTCAAACTCGCCCCACGCGATTTTTTCGCTTTCAAGTGCCTTTACGATCGCCTCGCGCTCGGCGGCGCGAGCGTGATCTAGCCCTATCAATAAACACCGCTTCGTCATAGGTTTCAAAATACGCAAAATCGCCTTGTAGTCTTTATCGGAAAAGCTATTATAGATAAGCGTTACTTGCTTGTCGCGATACTCCTCCAAAATCGCGCGCGCCGCCGCCGCGTTATGCCCGACGTCTATATGGATATTGGGCGCGATCTTGGTCAATCTGCCGCGCAACGGATTGATTCTAAACGGCGCTACGCTTGGATTTAGCTTGAGATAGGCGGCGGCGGCAAACGCGAGCTGGCGGTTGAGCGCCATAAAGCGCGGGCTGTCTTTGGTCTCGAAATGATCGACGCTAGGCGCTAAATCTAGCGCTCTTAGTAGCTTCCGATTTTTTTGCGCCGCGATACGCTCCGCGATCTCATAGACTACGTTATGTTTCTGCTTGGCTAAGATCGCCGTAGATCGCATAGCCTTTAGTTTGGTTTCGGCGATCGCCTCGATCGTATCGCCTAATATATGTTGGTGATCGTAATCAATCGGCGCGACCAGCAATAGTTCGCATGGGAAAACGCTTGTCGCGTCGTATTCGCCGCCAAGCCCCGCCTCCATAATCGCTAGATCGCAACCGCTAAATAGCTCTATCGCTAAAATCGTCGCGTATTCAAAATAGCTAAGGCGCTCGGCGCGCTTAAAGCCGATTTTGGCAAACAGCCTTTTATGCGCTTCGTTTAGCGCCGCGTCGCTCGCGTCCCCCCCGTTGATCCAAAATCGCTCGTTGACGCTCAAAAGGTGCGGCGAGGAGTAGTGCGCGACCTTAAGCGGTTTTTGGCGGCAAAATTCGGCTAGGATTCTGCCGGTGGAGCCTTTGCCGTTTGTGCCGATAATCTGAACGATCGGCGGCGGCGAAAAGAGACGAGCGCATTCGCTCCAAAAACGCGGCATTCGCTCTACGTCGATATTAGAATACGCCTCGCCCTTGCTTAGCAAAAACTCTTTCAAACCGATCACAACGACGCCTTATAGTTGTTGCCGCCGCTTAATTTTGCCAGCCTTAGCGAAGCGTCCGCCGCGCTTAAACAGTCGGCTGCGTTTTTGCTTTTGGATCTTAACGCCGCGCCGACGCTAAGCGTTACCGCAAAAGAACGGCTTTCATACATAAACCGCTTGGACGCCATTTTAGATAGGAGGGCGCTAAAAGCCGTTTCAAGCTCCGTCTTTAGCGGCGCGGAGATTAGCGCCAAAAAAGCGTGTCCGACGTAATGCCCGTAAGAGGCGTTTTGCGGCAAAGCGCGCGATAAGAAATCGGCTACGATTCCCAGCACCGTTTCGGAGCTGCCGATACCAAGATCGCTTAATAGGTTATCGAAGCCGTCGATTTCTAAAAACGCCGCCGCGTAATCGACGCCGCTTTTGGCAAACAACGATTCGGATTCGTCTAGCCGCGCGTTGACGGCGCGGCGGTTGGGCGCTTTAGTAGCCGCGTCGCTTAGCGCCTCCTCTTGAGATTTTGCGAGCCGTTCCTCTAAAATCGCGATTTTGTTTTGTAGGGCGTTCATCGTTTTTGAACGCTCTTTAAGCGACTGTCCAAACGCCGTAAGCGCGGCTCTAAGCGAGCCCTGCGATTCGCCCAATTCGCCGCTTTGGGCGATCGCCTGTTCTAACTCGCCGCTTTGGACGCTGTGCGCGTTTAGATTATCCTGAAACTCTTTTAGCATCGCTTCAAGCTCTTTTGTTCGCTCGCCGGCTACGCGCTCGGCGTTAGCGTAAAACAGCAGATCTTCGACGCGGCTTAAAAAAGCGGGCGAGGTTAAGAGCGACGGGTCTTTTCGTAACCGCGCGATTGCGTCTTTAATCTCCTCGTTAGCCGAGCCGATCGTCGCTTTTCTCAACGCGAGCGCGAACAATCCCGCCGCTCTAGCCAGATTCGGCGTCGCTCCGTCGTCCACGGACTCAAAGCGCTTTTCAATTTTGCTCCAGCGTTTCTTCTCGTCTTGCAAAATCAGCGGGCGGGATATATCGCGCTCTAGCGAGAAATTGGCTTCCGCGCTTAAATTAGCGATATTTAAGCCGCTTATAACGCTTAGCAGGCTATGAATGATCGACGAGGCTAAACTAAACGCGTCCGCTCCGCCGGCAACGATTGCGCGGTTGAGCCGCGAAGTTAAAAATATGACAAGCTCCTCTTTTGTGCGCACGCGATAGGCTTCGGCGTCCGCTTGAAGCGGCGGCGCGAGATTGGCTATCGATCGCTTGACAAAGTTGCAGTCGGGCAGATCAAGCCCCGCCTTCTTAGCTTCCGCGCAAAAAACGCGGCTGTAGTTATCGGGCGTGATCGGCTCTTTGGTCTCCCTAAAGACGGCGAGCGTATTTTTAATTGTCTCCGATAACGACATTAGCGCCCAAGCAACATTATATTGGCGATCAGCATATCCAGCGCTCTAAGCGCCGCTTCTCTAGCCGCCGCGTTTTTTGCCGCGTCGCTTACGACGGAACTTGGTTCTACGGCGAAATCGCGTTCGCCTTGGACGGTAAAACGGCGGTTTTTTAGCTTGTCTCCATTAACGACCGCGTTCATAGAAACGCTCGCTCTATACAGGATAACAAACCCGTCGGCGTCTTTTTGCAGCGACGCAACGCTGTAAGTTCCGTCGGTAATCTCTATGATCGTATCCGCTTCCTCTCTGGAAACCAGCCGTTTACCAAAGCGCGAGACGATCGCCTCGTTAAGAGCGTCGATAAAAATAGGCGCGCTTTGCGGATCGTCGCGATTGATCTGAATATCGGCGAAAATTGTGTCGCCTAGCGTTTCGCGCGCATAATGCGACGCGGTTTTATAGCCGCAGCCAACGGAGAAGATCGCGCATAAGATCAGCGACGCGACTCTCATTTGACTACGAAGTTTACCAGTTTATTCGGCACGACGATCGCTTTAACTATCTCGCCGTTTAAGCGATCGCCGACTCTTTTTTTCGCCGCGTCGATAATTTCGGCGTTATCGGCGCTAGCCGATACCTCGAACTCGCCGCGCAGTTTGCCGTTTATTTGCGCGGCGTAGGTTACGCGCTCAAGCTCGAAAACCTCTCTAAGAATAACGATCGGCGTAAAAACCTCGCGCTGAAACAGCCGTTGCGAAAGCTCCGCGCAGATATGCGGCGCGATCGGCTCTAGCAGGGTAGTCAGCACAAAGTAGCCCTCGCTCCAAACCTCTTTGTTATCCTGATCTTGCAACGCGTTAAGCGCCTCCATGCACGCGGCGATCAAGGTGTTGAAGGCGTAGGTTTTGCTAAAAACCTCCTCGCTTTTTTGCGCCGCCTCATAGACCTTGCGCCGCGCCGTTTTTTCGGCGCCCGTCAGCGCGAAATGATCGATTGTCGGCAAATTATGGATCGTAACCTTTTGGGCGTTGTTCCATAGGCGGTTAAGGAAACGAAAGCAGCCTTCCAGCGCGTTATCGTTCCACTCCAGCTCTTTAGCGGGCGGCGCGGCAAAGAGAATAAACATTCTTACCGCGTCCGCGCCAAAGCGCTTAATCATATCGTCGGGATCGACCGTATTGCCTTTAGATTTGCTCATCTTGGCGCCGTCTTTTAGCACCATGCCTTGCGTCAAGAGCGCGCCAAACGGCTCGTCGATCGCGATATGCCCCGCGTCGCGCAACGCCTTTGTAAAAAACCGCGCGTATAAGAGGTGCAAAATGGCGTGTTCTATGCCGCCTATATACAGATCGACGGGCATATAGCGATCGGCGCTCGCTTCGTCGAACGCGACGCTCTCCCACAACGCGGGCGGCGTAGCGTAGCGCAGAAAATACCAGCTCGACTGAACAAAGGTGTCCATCGTGTCCGTTTCGCGCCTAGCTTTCGCACCGCATTTGGGGCAGATCGCGTTTTTGAAGGTCGGGTGGTTGTCCAGCGGATTGCCTTCGCCGTCGATAACGACGTCGTCGGGCAGAGTAACGGGCAGATTGACTTTCTCTTCGGGGACAATCCCGCAACGATCGCATACGATCAGCGGAATCGGCGCGCCCCAGTAGCGCTGACGCGAAACGCCCCAGTCTTTAAGTTTATAATTGACGACGCTTTTTCCGACGTTAAGCGCCTCAAAGCGCGCGGCGATCGCCTTTCTGGCTTCAAAACTCGTCAAATTGGTAAAATCGCCGCCGTTTATCAATACGCCGTCTTCGGTAAAAGCCGTATCGAGCGGCGCTTCGCCGCTTAGCGGCGCGACGACGCGGACAATCGGCAGATCGTATATTTTCGCGAACTCGTAGTCGCGCGAGTCGTGCGCGGGGACGCTCATCACCGCGCCGCCGCCGTATTCGCTTAAAACGAAATTGGCGCACCAGAGCGGCGTTTTTTCGCCCGTGAGCGGGTGGATCGCGTTCAGACCTAAAAAAACGCCCTCTTTTTTGCCGCCGCCGCGATCCTTTGGCGGAGTGCGCTGAAGCCTAGCCACAAGCTCTAGCGCTTGACTTTCGAGCGATTTGCGCTCCTGTAGTTTGCGAACGATCGGGTGTTCTGGGGCGAGCGCGCAGTAGGTAACGCCGTAGATCGTATCGGCGCGGGTGGTAAAAACAGAAAACTCTTCGATCGCGCCGCCTAACTTGTCGATCGAGGGCTGATCGAGTTTGAAGCTAAACTCCAGCCCCTCGCTTTTGCCGATCCAGTTCTCTTGCATCGTTAGCACTTGATTAGGCCATTTGCCTTCAAGTTTTTTTAAGTCGTCTAGCAGCTCTGACGCGTATTTGGTAATCTTAAAATAATACTGCCCCGTCTCCTTCAAAACGACGGGCGTGTCGCAACGCCAGCATTTGCCGTCGATCACCTGCTCGTTGGCAAGCACGGTATGATCGCGAGGACACCAGTTAAGCAACCCCGTTTTGCGTTCGATTAGCCCCATATTCCACAGATCGATAAATAGCGCCTGCTCGTGCTTGGTATAAAGCGGATCGCTGGTGGCAAACTCGCGTTTCCACGCGAAACTTAGCCCTAGCCGTTTCATCTCGCCGCGCATCTGATCAATATTATCGTAAGTCCATTTTTTGGGGTGAATGCCGCGCTTGATCGCCGCGTTTTCGGCGGGCATGCCGAAGCTATCCCACCCCATCGGGTGCAATACGTCAAAACCGCTAGATCGATAACGACGCGCGAAAGCGTCGCTGATGGCGTAGTTGCGCACATGCCCCATGTGTATCCGCCCGCTCGGATAGGGAAACATGCTGAGAATATATTTTTTCGGTTTATCGCCGCCTATCGGCTCGAAAGCGTCTTGTTCCTCCCAGCGCTTTTGCCATTTGGCTTCGATCTCGCTTGGCGAATAGGGTTGCATTAGAGGTCTTCTTTAACTCTCGACGATTCGATCAGCAACAGCACGACCGTTACGACGTTGGCGATCGCCGCGCCGATCGTCAGCGCGATCGCGACCGATAAATCTTGACTGATCATCAGCGTAAAAAACGCGGGGATTAGGTGCAAATCCGCCACTAAGGACGACGCCATAAGCTCCGCCGCGAGCAAATTTCGCACGCCCACTTTCAAAAGCGTGGAAATTAGATTTACGCCCGTCGCTATATACAGATACATCGGATCGTTGTAGTAGAGAAAACTTGCCGCCGTGGTAAGACCCATCAGCGTGAAAAATACATATACGACTTTACCCCAATCCATTTTAGACGGCTCCTTTTTCATACATAGCGCGCATTCTGGCTTTCTCGGCTCGTATTTGCGCGCGTCTAGCCTCTCTAGCTTTCCACGCGCCGACGCTTACGCCCAGCGGATTAAGCAGGCTTGCCGCGACAAATATCGAGCTAAGCGTGCCGATTGTAATGCCCGCGATCAGAACGAGCGAAAGCGGCTTAAGCGCCTCGCCGCCAAAAGCGTAGGTGGCAAATACCACGAACAGCGTCGTTAGCGAGGTTAGCGTTGTGCGCGAGATTGTGCGGCTGAGCGCTTGATCGACTATTTCGCTTAGTTTGCTCGCCCCCGTTTTGCCCATAATCTCTCTTATGCGATCGAACACGACGATCGTATCGTTTAACGAATAGCCCAGCACCGTTAATAGCGCGGCTAAAATATCGAGATTGATCGGAACCTCGAACAGCAATATAAAGCCGACGGTAAGCGTTATATCGTGAATCGCGCAGAGCGTAGCCGCGATCGCGAAGCGCCACTCGAAGCGCAACGCGACATAGATAAGAATGCCAATTAGCGAAACCGTTACCGCCAATATACCGGCGGTTCTTAACTGCTCGCCCGCTTTCGCGCCTACCATATCCGCTTTACGAATCTCAAACTCGCCCGTGTCTTTCAGGGTTTCGCGCATAAGATCGCCTACGTCAAGACCTATAGAGTCGCTAGCGGCGCGAGCCTTGATAACGATCTCTTCGGGGCTTCCGAACTCCTGAACCTGCGCGCCGTCGAATATACCGCCTTTTAACGCCGATTCAATCGCCTCTTTCGGCGCCGCGCTTTGATAGCGAACCTGAATTACCGTGCCGCCGGCAAAGTCGATGCCGTAATTAGGCGTTTTTAGAAATATCAGCGCGATCGCGCCGATCACAAGCGCGAAGACAAAAACCAGCGTCGGCTTTTGCCATTTGGAAAAAGGATATACGCGCGTAAAACTAAACATTTGCTTCGCGCCCTCCTTTAGGAATAGAAAAATAAAACTTCGCGTTTTTTGAATTGATATTGCCTGAGAGCGCGTCAAATATCCCTCTCGTGCCGACAATCGCCGTGAGCATAGAGCATAAAATGCCGACGCTAAGCGTTACCGCGAAGCCCTTGATCGGTCCCGTGCCGTAAGCGTATAACGAGACAGCGGCGATCAGCGTCGTGATATTCGCGTCAAGAATCGCGCTAAAGGCGTTGGCGTAGCCCTGTTCGATTGCCTTTAGAACGCTTTTGCCCTCAAACAAAAGCTCTTTTACGCGCTCGTTGATAATCACGTTCGCATCGACCGCCATGCCGATCGTAAGCACAATGCCCACCATGCCGGGCAGGGTCAATGTGGCGCCAAAAAACGCCATAATCGCCACGATCATAAATAGATTGACGCATAGCGCAATCACGCTGATTAGTCCCGCGACGCGGTAGTAAAAGATCATAAACAGCGCCACGATCAAAAAGCCGCTAATTAGCGCGATTGCGCTGGCTTTAATACTCTCTTCGCCAAGCGATGGTCCGACGCTACGCTTTTCTTGCATATCGACGCTTGCGCTAAGCGATCCGCTTCTAAGCGCGATGGCTAGATCGCTTGCGGTTTCCGTAGTAAAACTGCCGCTGATCTGTCCGCTCCCGCCGCCGATTCTTTCGCGTATAACCGGCGCGCTATAAACCTTGTCGTCGAGGACGATCGCCAGCCGTTTGCCGACGTTTTTGCCGCTAAAATCGCCAAAGACGCGCGCGCCTTCGCCGTCCAGCGTGAAATGAATCACCGCCTGATTCGTTTGCTGATCAAACCCGACTCTAGCGTCGGATAGACGCTCGCCGTCTAAGATTGGAATACGCTTGAGCAGGTAGCGGACGTTCGGTTCATAAACGTCCGTCAAGATCGTCGAGCCGAGCGCGTTTGCCTCCGCTTCGCTCATCGCCGAAACGCGGGCTATGTTTTGCTCGTCCACCGCCATCATCTGTAGATGCGCCGCTTGAGCGATCAGGTTTCTAGCTCTCTGTTCGTCCTCCGCCGTTTTGATACCCGGCAACTCCACAAGTATCTGATCGACGCCCTGTTTTGCCACGGTAGGCTCGCTAAGCCCGAATTGATCGAGGCGGTTTCGGATGGTCTCCACCGCCTGCGAAACGGAGGAGGAGCGCACAAGCTTGGCTTCCGCGTCGCTTAACGTAAGGAGGTAACGCGAGGCGCTCTCGCTTGAAACTATCCCGTTTAGCTTTTTTATATAGTCGTCTATTTTGCCTTTCGCCTTGTCGTCTAACAGCTCAAAATAGACGCTTGTTTCGTCGAAGCGCAAGCCGTCGATTAAAATATCGTTCTGCTCGGCGAAAGCGTCGATACCGCTAGCCACGCTTTTAACGCGATTGGCGATCGCCTCGTCGGTATGCACGCCAAGCAGCATATAAAGCCCGCCTTGCAGGTCCAGCCCCAGATTGATCTTCGCGCCCTTGTCGAGATTGAGGAATGTCGGCAGGCTGAAAATTAAGCCGAATAACAGCGCGACGGCGAATATTACGAGGCGCGAATTAACTTTTAACGACATCGGCTTCTATTTTTTTTGACACCGAAGCGCGATCGAGACGAACCGTTGTGTTTTTGCTAATTTCAACTTGGATAAACTCCTCGTTTTCGTCCGCTCTGACCACTTCGGCGTGAATGCCGCCGACGGTAACGATGCGATCGCCTCTTTGAAGCGAATTGACCATCTCTTTATGCTTCTTAGCTTGGCGTTGTTGCGGATAGATCAGAAGAACGTAGAAAATGGCGAACATGGCTAACAGCGGCAACAACATACTTAATATGCCCGGCGCGGCGGTCGCGGTTGAAGCGTCCATGAAAATCCTTTACAAACTGCGTGGTTTTAGAAAGCGCAATCCTAACACAAGCGCGCTAATAAGCGCTTTGCTAGGCGCTTTATGTCTGAGCGTTTTCATTTACATTGAGGCTATCGATCTTAACGCTAGGCTTATAAACTCGGCTTTTGCCGTTTTTGGGCTGGCGATATGGCTGCTTGCGGATAAGAAAACCGCCTTCTTGCTTGGATTTTTCACGGCGCTTTTGTGGTTTTGGTGGATTGGGCTTAGCTTTTTATATACCGAATACCCGTTTTTAGCGCCGATCGCGGCGATTGCAATCGCGCTTATTTACGCCGTTATCTTTCTTATATACGCGTGGCTGCCGATCTACGCGCGCGCGGCGGCGATCGCGTTTGGGTTTTGGCTTATCGAGCCGTTTGGTTTCGCGTGGTTCAAACCGGAATTGATTTTGGGAAGCGGTTATTTTTCCGTTCATCGCGCGGCGTATCCGCTTCTTGTTTTGGCGATCTATTGTCTGGTAATACGCGCCAAAAAAAGACGCGCCCTGTATTTAACGATCGCCCCGATCGGGTTTGCCGCGGCTTTGTTTTTGCCAACGCCAACGGCGCCTAAACCGCCAAATCTGTCGATTATACTCGCCAACACTAATATCGATCAATCGATAAAGTGGCAAAAAAGCGATCTGCCTAGGCAAATTACCGAGGTTTTCGAGCTGATCGACGACGCGATCGCGCGGGAAGCGGATATGATTGTTCTGCCCGAAGCGGCGTTTGCCGCCTTCTTAAACCGCGAGGAGGAGATGTTGGACGCGTTGCTAACGAGAAGTTTTTCGATCGCGATCGTAACGGGCGGGCTGAGCCTGAAAAACCATACCCCCTATAACGGCGCGTATATTTTCAAAGACGGGCGATACGCGATCGCCGATAAGGTTTTTCTCGTGCCGTTTGGCGAGGCGAGCCCGTTGCCGTCTTGGGCGGGCAGGTTTATAAATAGGCTGTTTTTCGACGACGCGATCGATTACGCGCAGGCGAGCGAGCCGACGGACTTTACGATAGGCGGCTATCGCTTTCGCGCCGCGATCTGTTACGAGGCGGCGATCGAGGCTATGTATCGCGACGCTCCGCCCTATATGATCGCCGTCTCCAACAACGGCTGGTTTGTCCCCTCCGTAGAGCCGACGCTACAAAAACTGCTGATGCGTCTCTACGCTAGACGCTACGGAAAAATCATCTGGCACAGCTCCAACCAAAGCCCCTCCGAAGTCGTCGAATAGCTATAAACGCGCGCAAAGCGGCTATGATAGGCGAAATAAGCGGCGTAAAATGAGCGGGCGTTTGGCAAAAGCCGCAAAAGCGGATAGTCGCTAAGCTTGCGATTTTGATCGCTAAAGGATCGTTATGAACGTTGTCGCCGATTTTTTGAGCGCGAAAGAGGATCGCGTCGGTTTCAAGACGCTTATCGCGCTAGTTTTTATCGCTTGGGTTTTCGGCGTGGTATGCCGTCTTTTTTGGATATTTGTTTTCGCCGACGCAAACGAGTTTTACTGGCTTGGTCAATTTATGATCAACACCAACGACGGCTACTACTGGGCGGAGGGCGCGCGCGATCTGCTGGAAAAACCGGACGTAATAGACGAGCTAAGCCCTACAACGCGGGGGTTGCCGATTATCACGGCGTTCTTAGCGAAATGTCTGCCGTTTATCTCGTTTGAGACGCTGATCCTATATATGCCCGCGTTTATAGGCAGTCTGTTAGCGATCCCCGTCGTCCTTATCGGTCGCGCTCTAAATCATACGCTTGTAGGATTTGTCGCGGCGGCGCTTAGCGTTGTCGCGTGGAGCTACTACAACCGCACGATGATCGGCTATTACGACGACGATATGCTAGTTTTGGTTCTGCCCGTATTCGTCCTATACGCGCTGATCGCGGGGATACGCTCTCAAAAGGCGATCTATCCGCTTTTAAGCGCTCTGTTCGCGTTTGCAAGCATCTGGTATTACCCAAACTCGCAACTGCTTATTTTCGGCATGGCGTTCGTTTTGACGCTTTATGCCCTAGTCGCTCGCGTAAGAGCGAAGCCGTCGCGACAAGAACGAGACGCCGCGGCAAGGAGGTCCGAAGCGTATAACTACAAGCTGCTTATCTTTCTCGCGCTTGGAGTAATCGCCGTGCGTTACGGCTTAATCGCTTTCGCGGCGATCGCCGTCGTTTTCGCCGCGTTTGTAAAATACAAAGAGCAGACCGATCGATTATCGGTTTTGCTACCGCTCGTAGCGATCGCGCTTATCGCGGCGCTTTATTTTAGCGGCGTAATCTCTCATTTTTGGCATCAGTTTTCGGGATACATAATCCGCGATACAACCTCCGCGATCAACGACGAGGTTGGAGCGTTGCATTTTTTCAACGTGGCGCAAACGGTTAGAGAAGCCGGAGAGATACCCTTTAGCGAGTTTGCCTCGCGCATTAGCGCTCATACGGCGGCTTTTATCCTCGCCGTTATAGGAACGATCGTCCTGTTTGCGAGATTTCCCGTTTTGCTGATCGCTCTGCCGTTCGTCGGGCTTGGCTTTATGGCGTACGGCATACCGGGGTATATAGGCGGCGGCGGGCTGCGATTTACCATCTACGCCGTCCCCGTTCTGGCGCTTGGATTAAGCTATCTTATCTTTTTAGCCGCGAATATCGTTGAAAACCGCCGCATGCGCTACGCGCTAATAGCGGCGCTAAGCGTTTTGGCGCTCCTGCCGCATCTAGCGCACATCTACGACTATAGAATGCCGACCGTCTTTTACTCGTTCGAGGTCGAGGCGTTGGATAAACTAAAGGAGCGAATCGAGCCGCGAAAGGATTACGCGATCAGTTGGTGGGATTACGGCTATCCTATTCGCTACTACTCATACGCGAAAACGCTCGCGGACGGCGGCAAACATAGCGGCTCGGACAATTTCGCGCCCAGCTTTATCCTAACGACGGACAATCAACTAGCCGCCGCGAAAATGGCGCGGCTTGCGGTCGAATACACCGAAAAGCAGATAGACGAGCGAAACCTCTCCAGACCCATAATGGCTCTTATGCTCGCCGATTACAACGAAACTAGCCCCGATCGCTTCCTGCTAAACCTCGCCGACGTCGCCGCTCCTCCAAAGAGCCGCGAAATTTATCTTGTCTTGCCGAATAGAATGGGCGAGATATTTGGCGCCGTCTCGCGCTTCTCGTCGCTCGATCTCGCGACCGGCAGACAGTTCGCGCCGCCGTTTTTTATGAACGCTTTAGTGATTTCCGATCAAAACAACATAATTACCCTCACAAACGGCGTAACGCTGGATAAGAGAACGGGAATGGCGCAAATTGGAGCGCAAAAGGCTCCGATCAAATACTTTTACGCGATCGGCGTCGATCAAAACGGGCGCTCTTTCGCGCGTTCGCAGACGGCGCACCCAAACGGCTCTCTCTCCGTTATCGCGAACATATCGACCGGTAGTTTCTGGGTTGTGGACGATCGGGCGCTTAACTGCGTTTTTGTTCAGCTATTCGCGCTGGAAAATTACGATCGCAACCTATTTGAGCTGGTCGTCTCATCGCCGTTGATGAAAATCTATCGGGTATTGATTTAGTGTGCGGCATAGCGGGATTTTACGAGCCAAACGCCCAAAAAGCGCAAACGCTCCTCAAGGCTTTAGCGCATAGAGGTCCCGACGACAGCGGCGTTTTTGAGGGCGATCTGATTACGCTGGTTCATCGCCGCCTTAGCGTTCAAGATATAGCGCTTGGCGTTCAGCCGATGACTAGGGGCGAGCTGACGATCGTCTTTAACGGCGAAATATACAACCATCTAGCGCTTCGCAAAAGCCTAAAGGCGGACTTCAAAACCAGAAGCGACACCGAAACGCTGTTGGCGCTATTTGAAGATCGCGGAGCGAAAGCGCTCGACGAGATAGACGGAATGTTCGCTTTCGCGATCTACAATAGGCGCGACAAAACGCTTTTTTTAGCGCGCGATCGTTACGGCAAAAAGCCGCTTTACTACTCGTTTCACAACGGGTTTATGTTTGCGAGCGAGATCAACGCGCTAACGGCGATAGCGAATTTCAGCGTTGATCGCGGCGCGGCGGAGGCGTATTTCGGACTTGGATTTATCCCTTTTGAGCGCTCCGTTTATAAGGAAGTTTTCAAGCTAAACGCCGGATCGTGGTTGAAGTTGCGGCTAGATACCTTCGATATTGAGGCGAGACGTTTCTTTGTAGCCGCCGATCTTTACGACATTAAACTGACCGACGAAAACGAGGCGATCGAGAGGATCGAGGCGGCGCTAAGCCAAAGCGTCAAAAGCCGCCTAGAATCCAGCGACGTAGAGGTTGGATCGTTTCTTAGCGGCGGGATCGACAGCTCTCTTGTAAGCTACTACGCCGCGAAGGAGCGAGCCGATCTAAAGACCTTTACCGTCCGCTTCAAAGGCGGCTTCGACGAATCGCCGCAAGCCGAAGCGATCGCCAAAATAATCGGCTCCAACCATACGACGATCGACGTAGCCTCAAGCCTAAAGGAGGATATAGAGAGCATACTATCGAGGTATGGCGAGCCGTTTTCGGACAGCTCGGCGATCCCTAGTTTCTACGTGGCGAAAGCGGCGCGAGAGCATGTCAAGGTCGCGCTAAACGGCGACGGCGCGGACGAGCTGTTCGCCGGTTATCGCCGCTATGTTCCGATAGCAAACGGCTGGTTTCCCTCCGCTCGCCGTTTTAGTTTTTTGGCGAAACTGCTGCCAAAACCTAGAACAAAATTGAGCGGTTATAACTATCTATACCGTTTGCTCGATAGCGCGAACGCGAAAACTCCGCTGGAGTTTTGGCGCAAAACGCGATCGGCGATCCCGCTGGAGTTTAACCCCGATAATCCCGTAGCGGTCGAGATCGCCGATTTTCTGCAAACCTTGCCGCAACTTACGCCGCTTGCTTTAGCGTTGGTAAGCGATCAGGCGCTGCTACTGTTTGGCGATCTGCTGCCGAAAATGGACATCGCCGCGATGTCCGTCGCTTTGGAAACGAGAAGTCCGTTTCTAAGCCGCGATCTGGCGTATCTAGCGCCGCTAATCGACGATCGTCTTAAAATCAAAGGAACGAAAACTAAATATATTTTGCGCCGACTAGCCCAAAAACGGCTTGGCGATCGCGTCGCTAACGCGCCAAAACGCGGCTTTGAGGTTCCGCTTGCCGAGTGGGTCGAAAACGATCTTAACGAGCAAATAAGCGATCTAGTTTGCTCGCCAAACGCCTTTTGGCGCGACTTTTTAGACGCGAGCGCGTTAAACGCGCCGCTTGGACGCGAGGAGAGAGCAAAAGCGCTTTGGACGCTCTTTTGTTTCGAGGTATGGAACAAAAACAGACTATCGTCTTTTTAAGCCATTTCGACGGCAACCTATATCTCTTTCGCCTGCCGATTATGCGCGCTCTGGCGCGCTCTGGTTGGCGGGTTGTAGCGCTTGTTCCAAGCGGGGAATATAGCGCCAAATTCGCCGAGTTTGGCGTGGAGCATATCGACTACAAGATCAACCGATCGGGGCTAAATCCCTTTGCGGAGGCGGCGGTTATTTTTCGTATTAGCAAAGCGTTAAAAAAAATCAAGCCCGATATTTTGCAGTGTTTTACGGCAAAACCCAATATTTACGGCGCGATCGCGGGCAAAATCGCTGGCGTAAAGAATATTTACTGCGCGGTAACGGGGCTTGGATCGTTTTTTGCGGATAACTCGCTAAAATCGAAAGCGCTTAGAGCTATTATCCTGTTTGGCTATAAGATATGCGCGAAGCTTTGCGTAAAAATTTTATTTCAAAACAACGACGATCTTAATCTATTTGTCGATAAAAAGATCGCCAAAAAATATAAGGTTTTGCTAATCGGCTCTAGCGGCGTGGATATTAACTACTGGCGAAAATCGCCCGAAGCGAAAAACGATAACGCGATCGCCGTTCTATTCGTAGGGCGGCTTATTAAACACAAAGGGATATTCGAACTATTAGAAGCGGCGAGAAATCTAAAGAGAAAGTTTGGCGAAAAGATCAAGTTTATTATCGTCGGCGGCGGCGACAAGGGTAACCTTTTTAACGCGAGCGGCGAGGCTTTTAGCGAATACGAGTCGATCGCGGTTTTTGAAGGCGAGCAAAAAGAGGTAAAACCATACTATGATCGCGCCGATATTTTTGTTCTGCCAAGCTATCGGGAGGGTATGCCACGCGCCGTTTTAGAGGCGCAAGCCATGAGTCTGCCCGTCGTAACGACCGACGCGATCGGTTGCCGCGACGCGATTGAAAACGGCGTAACGGGCATTTTAGTCCCCGTAGGCGACGCGGAGGCGATCGAAAAGGCGATCGAGCGATTGGTCGCGGATAAAACCTTGCGAAAAAAGATGGGCGAAGCCGCCCGCGAACGCGCCGAAAAACTATTTGACGTTAATATCGTTATAAAACGCTATCTGACGCTCTATGGCTAGTCGCAAAACCGTCGTCGAATAGGCGGCGGTTTCAGCTTTTCGCGGCAAGCATACGAGACAAAAGACCGACCAATAATCGCGCGGCGCTTTAATATCCAAAGCCTCAAAGCAACCCAACGATCAACCAAACCAAAAACGAACAGGGGAACGCCCAATGTTCGCGCTTCTTCTCGTCATTCCATGCTCCCCGCCATTTCCGCCCCTCTTATTCGCTTCCGCGCAAGATATTCGTCATACCCGCGCGGAGCTATAGGGCGGTTTTTCTGCCCTCAATTGCGGAGGAAGGCGGGCATCTATCCTTTAATGATCGTTGGTATGGGTTCCCGCTTTAGCGGGTATGACAAGAGTGTGGATTTCCGTAATCCCGCCCGCCTTGCGCTCCTATCCGCACAGGCGCTTCGCGGGAATGACGGAGGTTCGCGTTTGTTTTTATTGAATTCCCGCAATCCTGCGCGATTAGGGGCGGTAGCGCGCGCTCCGCGCTGGGTATGACGGAAAAGCGAAAATGATAAAAGCGCGGATACCAACCCTATCGGGTTATTTCGGCGCTTTTTCGCTCTAGCGCTACGTTTTGAGTAACCGCGCGCGGTTTCGCGCCTTTGCAAAACTATCCTCGCCAAAAAAAACTCAAACGCCGTTTTTAGCGGTTTGCCAGCCTTGCCTCGATACGCAAAATCCTACTCGCTCGCGCCCGCTTTTTTCGCCTCGCGGATTGGCGCGGATAACATAAGCGGCGCAGGTTATACCATCGCGGCGTTTTCGTAATTTGTCGCCCGCAATTTAGACGCGTTTTAATCGTTTGTGGATTAAAAAATAGGCGGATTTAGCGGCGTTTGGTTATATTTTCATCTAAATCTTTGCGTAAAAGGACGGTTATGATCCTATCGGAGCGTATTTCCCTAATGGAGGAATCGCTGACTCTGGCTATCGCGCAAAAAGCGCGCGAGCTTAAAGCCGCCGGTCGAGAGTCGATAAACTTTTCGGCTGGCGAACCTGATTTTGACGTGCCGCAGGTCGTTAAAGAGGCGGCGATCGCGGCGATTAACGGCGCGTTCAACAAATATACCGCCGTCGCCGGTATCGACGAGTTGAGAGAGGCGATCGCGGGTAAACTAAAAAGAGACAACGGCTTAAATTACTCTCCTAAAAATATCGTGGTTAGCAGCGGCGCTAAGCATTCGCTTTTTCAGATCTTCGCGGTTTTGATCGATCGCGGCGACGAAGTTATAATCCCCGCGCCAGCGTGGGTGAGCTACCCCGAAATAGCGCGCTATCACGGCGGCAAAGCTGTAATAGTTCCTACGTTAGCGCAAAACGATTTCAAGATAACCCCCGACGAGTTAGCGGCGGCGCTTACGGATAAAACGAAAATCGTCGTGATCGGCTCGCCGTCGAATCCTACCGGATCGGTTTATAGCCGCGAGGAGATCGCCGCTTTGGGCGAAGTCTTAAAGAGTAGCGGCGCGTTCGTGGTGAGCGACGAAATCTACGAAAAGTTAGTTTACGGCGTGAAATTCGCATCGAGCGCGTCCGCGAGCGACGATCTGTTTAGTAGAACGATCACGGTCAACGGATTGTCGAAATCCGTCGCTATGACCGGCTGGCGACTCGGTTATTTTGCCGCCGCGAACGGCGAAATCGCAAAAGCCGTCGCTAAGTTGCAGAGCCAATCGACCACAAACGCCTGTTCAATCGTCCAAAAAGCGGCGATCGCCGCGCTTGACGGACGAGCGGACGGCGATATAGAGGCGATGCGCCAAAGGTTTGAAAAGCGCCGCGATCTGGCGCTTAGGCTGCTGGGTAAAATCGACGGGCTAAAGCCGATTTTGGCGCAAGGAGCGTTTTATCTTTTCGTCTCGCACGAAGCGATTGAGAAGGATTCCATGAAATTTTGCATGAAACTGCTTGAAACGACGGGTGTGGCTACGGTGCCGGGCGCCGGATTTTTGCAAGAGGGCTATTTCAGAATGAGTTTCGCCGCAAGCGAAGCCAACATTGAAGCGGGGATCGAAAAAATCTCGGCGTTTGTTCGCGGATATCGGCGATGAGCGGTTTTATAGCTGCGGAAAACAGCACGCAAGAGATTGCTAAAACCGCCGTTTTAGTCAAATCGCTAGATATTAACGTATTGATAACGGGCGAGGGAGGCGTCGGCAAAACGACGCTCGCGAAAGAGATTCTGCCAAACGCGGCGATCGCGGACGGAGAAAACGAAGAGGACGTAGAGCAACTATTGGCGCGGTCGGAATCGCTGATTATAGAAAACTTTGATCGCCTCTCGAAAGTCGGTCGGTTGGAGCTAGACGGCAAACGTATCGTGGCGACCTCTTCGGCGACAATCGATCAGAGCGTTATCGATCGCTTTTTTGGCTTTACGCTTCGCTTGCCGCCGCTTAGAGAGCGCCCGAAAGACGTTCCCGCGCTGGCGCGGGCGTTCCTAGACGAGGCGAAGGCGATCTTAACGCTGGATATTGATATAAATCTCGACGCTTTAGACGCGGATCTGAGCGATAACGCGCACTCGCTTCGCCGCGCGGTCTATTCGTATTTGCTGTTCGACGGCATTGGCGAAAAGGAGTTGCTAACGATTATGGAGCGGTTTTTGCGCGGCAAAATGAACGAAACCGGCGTCGGCGTTAATATCTACCGCGATTACGCTTATCTATACGACAAACCGCTAATTCTAGCCGGACTTGACAAATACCGATCGCAGCTAAGGCTCGCAAACGCGCTCGGACTTAACAGAAACACGCTAAGAAAGAAGATCAATGGGCTTGGAATTGAACTCTGAGATTGAGCTAGACGGCTCGCGCTATCGCAACTGGATGGAATACGACTACAATCCGTTTTTTGTGTTCAACCAAAACGGGATCGTAACGTATCTGAACCGATCCGCCGAGCTTTTAAGCGGCTACGAACCGATTAGAACCTTCAACGATCTGGCGCTTTCTTACGCGTCGATCGATTTCGGCTATAAAACCACCTTTATGCCGCTTAATTTTGGCAAGTTTCATTTTTTCGCGATCACGGTAGGCTACGAGGACGAAAACTCGATTGGCATCAAACTATATCAAGCGCCTGCGATTAGAGAGAGCGCTATCGAAAAGATGAAAAATTGCAATCAAACCAATATCTACGTGCTGATCGACATCGCGATTTCGCTTGCTAAAGGGCGTTTGCAAGCGGCTTTGTTCCGCAACGAATTTGACCCCGCGATTCCGGAGTTTAAGCTCTCGCAAAATGATTTTACAAAGATTTTAAGAAAAATCTACGACGGGTTCGATCCAAAATGTAAACTGATCGCCACTTCGCTCAAGCTAAAGGCGGGCGAGTTTTTACGCGCCGGAGGCGAAAAGTATCAGCTAGTCGAGCTTAGGGTAAGCGGCGCGCCCAGAATCGCCGATTACGACGATACAATCGACGCGCTTTCAAACGGCATCAATATAGCCGCTTCGTTTGAGTCGGATAGCGCCACGCTTGAAGTTCCGCTCGTAATCAACTAATCGCGCGCCGCTCCCCCGCGCGGATAAAGCGCAAGGGGGAGGGGGCGAAGTTTAGGCGCGACGGTTAGTCCAGCTCGAACTCGTCGTAATCGTCCTCGTAGTCGTCCTCATAATCGTCATACTGACGCGTTTGTTCCGGAAATAGTCCTTTGAATGGAAGCGGTTCGCCATGAATGTTCCATTGGTCTTTCTCAAAATGCGCCTCGGACTTCCAGACGTCGCCGTCTCTCTTAATGAAGCCGCTTGCCTCCGCCATGCCTAAAAACAACTCGGGAACTTCTAACAATCCTAGCGCCGTTTGATGAACGGATAGATTAACGTCGATTATCAATTTGCCCGTCAGACTATTGATGTAATCCTTCGATAGGTTAAACGCCGGAAGCGTTACTTGCGGATCGGTCGTTAGCGTCGCGTAATAATTAACCGGCGCGTCGTTGAGCGAAAAACTGATCGTATTTGAAAAAATCGCCCCTTTATCGAACACGGCAATTATATCCGGAACTAAGCCAAAAATTTCCTCGTCCGCCCTCCGATTGTTTGCCTGCCGCGACTGAATAACCTCTATGCGCTTTTGTATCTCTTCGAGCGTTTTCGCGTCCGCTTTTACGATAGAAAAGGCGAAATAAGGCTTATCCACGATTATGTCTTGCTGATCGGGTAGAGCGTTTTTGACGCCCAAGAGGCTGAACTTATCAGCCGAGAACTCCACAACGCTGTCTATCAAACCGCCTTTTACCTTTTGGGCGCTTTTTATTTTCAGATTATCGACGCTTGGATGAGCGGAGCCGCCCCTGCGGTTGACGTTTATGTCGATTTTGGCGATGGTAAATTCGGCTTCGCTGTCTTTATCTAAGCGACCGGATAAATCCCCGTTCGTTTTTAGCGCGATCTCGCTTATCTTGAAGTTTTCTTTACCCTCTTTAAACTCGATATACGGTTGCTCGGCGGTAAGGCTAATATCCGATTTGCCCTTTACGCTTATATCGATTGTTAAGGGTTTGATCTGTAAGGAATTGCTTCCGCGTTCATAGGATATATCGCGGGTAGCGTATTTGCCGCTAGTTAGCAAGTATGGAATGCCCGCGCTTTCGCCCTCCAGTAAAACGCCGTCTTTGATCGCGTCGGGCAACTCGTCGCGAATGGATTCAAGCGCCTCGCCGCTTATGCGAACCGCGTCGCGGCTTTTGAAAAGCGCCACAAACGGAGAGTCGCTCGTCAGATACCAACCAAAGGAAACGTCCGATTCAATCTCAAGCATGCTATGCCCGTCAAAGAGGTCGCCCGTAACCGCATAGACGAGCTTGGCGCCAAACAAACTTTTGTCGTAGCTAAGCTGCCGAAACTCAAGTTGCCCTTCGCTACCAAGCTGTTGGGCTAATTTAGCGTTGAGCTTTTCAAAATCAAGCGCTCTGCTCATAACAAGCCCCGAAACGATCGGGGCGACAATTGCGATAACGGCGACGGCGATAATCGCGGCCGCGAGAATTTTCTTCATTACAATCCTTGCCTTTGAATTTTGACGGCAGTATATCAAATAAAACTAATTTTCATGGCTTAAGTAAGCGGCGCAAGCTAGTCATAATTTAACGATTGTCGCTCCAGCGCCGCCCATATTAGCGTTCGCGTCCGCGAAATTTTTCACGCTAGGATGAACCTTGAGCGCTTCGCGCACGGCGCGCGCGAGTTTGCCGCTTCCGATTCCGTGTATAACGATAGCTTCGTCGAAACCGGCGAGCAGCGCGTCGGATATAAATTTGTCCAGCTTTTCAAGCGCCTCTTGCGCGCGAAGCCCGTGCAGATCGAGCCTGAAACTCGCCGTTCGCGGTTTTTCCACGACGACTTTTGTCTTGACGGCGGGAACGAAGGGCGCGCGTTTTAGATCGCTTAAAGCGGCGTATATGCGCGCGCCGTCGCTCTCTACGACGGCGCGATCGTCTTTGATCGACGCGATGGCGCCGATCATGCCTATATATTTAACGCTATCTCCAACCTTGAAAGTTTGCGTTTCCGTTTTAACGGGCGGTTTTGCTATCGCCGTTTTTAGCGCGTTCGCGGCGTTTAGGGCGCGAGCGCGATCGGCTTCGTTTGCGGCGCGCGCCGCGAGTTTCGCCGCGTCGATCGCGGCTCGGTATTCGCGCTCTAACTCGCCGCGCAGACGCTCGTATTCGGTCTTTTGCGCCTCGCGCTCGGCGATCAGCGCGTTTTTTCGACGCTCTAGCTCCGCTTGCTCGCCGTTTAACTCGGCGATCTTTAATCGCGTTTGGCGCTCTAGCTCGCTTGAGCGCTCGATCAGATCGTTTAGCCGCTCGCGATCCTCGCCGTATTCGCGCTCGGCGGCGCTCACGATCGTTCGCGGCACGCCGTAGCGCAACGCCGTTTCAAAGGCGTAGCTGCGCCCGATTGTTCCTAGCATAAAATCGAAAATCGGCTTTTGCCCTTTTTCGTCGTAAAGCGCGGCGATCAGCTCGACGCGGTCGTCTTTGGCGGTTAAAGCGGCAAGCCGTTTGTGGTGCGTAACGGCGATAATCAACGAACCGCGTTCGCTTAAGCGCTCCAATATGATCTTAAACAGGCTTGCCGCCTCGTCGCCGTCCGTGCCAAGCTCTATCTCGTCGACGCCGATCAGCAGATTTTCTTTGCCAAACAGCGGCGCAAACTGCGCCATTCGCCCCGCAAAGGTGGATATGTCGTTTTTAACGTTTTGCGGATCGCTCAAGATCGCCTCTATCCCCTTAAAACGCCCGATAAGGCTTTTATGCTCGTCGATTTTCATCGGTATTAGCTCTCTTGCCATCAACGCGGCGCTTAGCGCGGATTTAAGCAGCATGGTTTTGCCGCCCGCGTTTACGCCCGTTACGACGGCGATCGGCTTGGAAAAATCTACGGAGATCGGCTTTGGGCGTTTAAGCGCGGGGTGGCAAAAGTTTGACAATACGATTCGCTTAACGCCGCTTGAGCGGACGATAGACAAATCTCGCGCTTTGGCGAAATTAACCCGCGCCGTCAGCGCGTCGAGGCGATCAAACGCCGCGTTGATAAAACGCAAATGTTTTACCCGCTCAAACAGCGACGCGGAATACTCGCGCTCGATCGCGGCGATAGCGTTTAGCCTGTCGTTTTCTAAGTCCTCGATCGAGCGTTTGACGTCGCTCGCGGCTCTTGGCAAAACGTAGAAAAATCCCGCTTGGGTGCGATCGACGACGCGCCCCGTTAGCGCGCGGTTAAACCCGCCGCGAAGCAGCAGCGTCTCTTCGCCTCTCGCGATATGAACCTGACGATCGACAAGATAATCCGCTAGTTTCGCGTCGCTCGCTAAGCGGGCGATTAGGCGCTCTAGCTCTTTTCTTTTTCCCTCGATCGCGGTTTTTAGGCGCGTAAGCTCCGCGTCGGCGATGATTTCGCCGTCGTAATCAAACGCCGCCGTTAGATTTTTCAGCGGCTTTTCGATCTCGATCGCGGCGATAAACTCGCCGATTTTGCCCCGATACTCTCTAAGTTTTAGCGCCTCGAAAAAACGAGCGATACGGACAAAATCGTATATTTCGTCCAGTTTGGCGATCCCGCGTTTAGCCAGCCTGCCGATCGCGTCGTCAAGGTTTTGAACGCGCGGCAAAGCGGGAATCTCCAGCTCGCTTAACTCGCGCAGAAAGATCGCGTTTTGCCCCTCGTCGCCTTCGATCGCGAAAGACTTCTCGCGGGCGAAAAACGCGGACAGCGCCGCAAAATGCTCGCTTAGATCAAGTTGTCGTATTAGCCGTTGCATCGACGGCATATTAGCGCCCGATCAATCAAACATAAAGCGATCGCGGAGTAGGATATAGGCGCGATTATTCAGGAAAGGATTTACTATGGCTGTAAAGGTTGCAATTAACGGATTTGGGCGAATCGGAATGCTCGCAGCAAAGGCGATCGCCGAGCGAAACGACTTGGAGCTTGTAGCTATCAACGCGACGGGCGCGCCGGATATGATCGAGTATCTGCTGAAATACGACAGCGTTCACGGGCGCTTTAACGACGTGAAGCTAATCGACGACAAGACGATCAAGATCGGTAAAAACACGGTAAAGATCAACTCTTCTCGCGATCCTAGCGAACTCGATTTCGGCGAAGCTACGGTTTTGATCGAAAGCACGGGAAAGTTCCTCACAAAAGAGAAGGCGTCGGCGCACCTGCGCAACAATATCAAAAAAGTCGTGATGAGCGGACCGGCGAAAGACGACACGCCAACCTATGTGATCGGCGTTAATCACGCGCAATACAAGGGCGAAAGCGTTATTTCCAACGCGAGCTGCACGACCAATTGTCTCGCTCCCGTGGCAAAGGTGATTCATAAGGCGTTCGGCATCGAGAGCGGTTTGATGACGACGGTGCATAGCTACACCAACGATCAGAATATCCTCGACGTTAAACACCCCTCCGATCGCCGCCGCGCCCGCGCCGCCGCGCTTAATATCATTCCGACGACCACCGGAGCGGCTAAAGCGGTGGGGTTGGTGTTGCCGGAACTCAAAGGCAAGCTCAACGGCTTTTCGATCCGCGTTCCCACGCCGGACGTGTCCGTAGTCGATCTGACGATCAATCTGACCAAAAGCGTTACAAAAGAATCGCTTAACGACGCGGTGCGAGAGGCGGCAAAAGGCGAGTTCAAAGACCTGATCGTCATCGACGAGGATAAGTGCGTTTCCAGCGATTTCATCACCTGCCCCGCGAGCGCCGTCTTTGTTACGGACACCACGCAGGTAATAGGGGATAAATTCGCCAAAGTGTTGGCGTGGTACGACAACGAATGGGGCTACACCAATCGCCTTGTCGATATGGTCTCTTATATCGGAACGCGCTAAACGTTTTTAAGGTTCGGGGGAGTTTTACTCTCCCGCTCCGCGCGTAGTTTTCGGCGATTTTAATCCGTAAACCTCTTGTTTGACTAGGCGAGCGTTCGTCCTTAAATATGCTCGGCGCGCCGCCGTTCTTAACGTAAGCGAGTTTGCGTATTTCGATACTCAAAAAAACAAGCGCGCGCATAAATTGAAAATTCCGATTGCCAGCAACGTAAATTTTCGCGTAAAAATTGCGTTTTTACCTTGTTCAAACGATTTATGGGCTATAATCTATCTATACCAAAACTTTCAGAAGGAGTGCGTTATGTCCAACAAGTTGGATCCAAAGGTAAAGGCAAGCGTGTTGCAAGCGATAGAATCGCTGCTAGACGACGGCGCGCAGCGCGCGGCGGTAGTGGAGTATTCCGTCAAAAAAGACGGAAGCAAAACGACGAAACTGTCGATCGTCGAAGACGGCGTAGGACACTTTCTCTCGCAAGGTTTCAGCGAAAACGGGTTGAAGAGCTTTGTTAAATCAAGCAAGACCGCCGGCGTAAAACACGGCTACGTTTTGTTTGAAACCGCCAGACTCGGCGACGCGCTAGGATCGTTAGTTGGCGATCTAGAGAATATAGAGGCTGATCTCGCTAGAAAAATCGGCTAAATTAAACGCTAAGGCATAAAATAGATGTTGTTTCCATACGCCATCGACGAAAAATACAAAACTAAGGTCGCCTACTTCTCAATGGAGTTTGCGATACATCAGGCTCTAAAAATATACTCCGGCGGGCTTGGCTTTTTAGCTGGAAGTCATATGCGAAGCGTGTATGATCTCAAGCAAAATGTGATTGGCGTCGGAATTTTATGGAGCTACGGCTACTACGATCAGCAACGACGCGAAGATCGCAGTATGGAGGTGCATTTTAGACGCAAGCACTACTCCTTTTTAGAGGATACGGGCATTGTGGCGCAGATCGTCGTCAATAAAGCGCCAATCCTCGTAAAAGCCTATCTGTTGAAAGCCGAAGTGTTTAACTCCGCGCCTATCTTTTTGCTTAGCACCGATATTCCCGAAAACGACTTTCTCGCCCGCACGATCACGCATAAGCTCTACGACGCGGGCGAGGAGACGAGAATCGCGCAGGAGATCGTGCTTGGCTTGGGAGGCGCGAAGATATTGGAGGCGGCGGGCGAGATTCCGCATATCTATCACATGAACGAAGGACACGCTCTGCCGATGACCTTCTATCTGTATAACAAATTTGACCGCGATATAGCCAAAGTTAATAAACGCGTCGTCTTTACGACGCATACTCCCGAAAAAGCGGGCAACGAGGAGCACGACGTCGATCTGCTCGAACGCATGGGATTCTTTGGCGAAATAAGCAAGGAGGAGGCGCAGCAGATCACAAAGCAGCCAAAAAAACGTTTCAGCCTTACCGTCGGCGCGTTGCACATGGCGAAAACGACCAACGCGGTTTCCAAAATTCACGCCGACGTTTCAAACGATATGTGGAAGGAACACATCTCGCAGGATAATCCGATCATCGCGATCACGAACGCGCAAAACCGCCGCTTTTGGGCGGATAAAACGCTGTTAAGGGCATACGAGGAGAGCGAGGATTATCAGATCATAGCGCGCAAAAAACACCTCAAAAGACTTCTTTTTGACGAGGTGGCGGATCAAACGGGCAAACTATTCGACCCGAACGTCCTGACGATTGTTTGGGCGCGTCGTTTTGTGGAGTATAAGCGCGCTAGATTGATCGCGCATAACATCGAGCGTTTTAGGTATCTGGTCTCCCGCGACGAAAAACCGGTGCAGATTATCTGGGCGGGCAAACCGCACCCCGCGGATAGCAACTCTATCAACCTTTTCAACGAGATTGTCTATCTCAGTAAAGAGTATAAACGTTGCGCTATTTTGGTCGGCTACGAGCTTAATCTCTCGCGTCGGTTAAAACAGGGGAGCGATATATGGCTTAACACGCCGCGCATCACTCGCGAGGCGAGCGGAACGAGCGGTATGACGGCTAGCATGAACGGTAGTTTGCACCTGTCTATTCCCGACGGCTGGCACCCCGAATTTTCCGTTCATAGGCGCAACAGCTTTTCTCTTCCGCCCGTCGATCCGAAACTGCCGACGGAGGAGCAGGACTATATCGACAACAAAAATCTGATGGATATGATCGAAGACGAGATTATTCCGCTCTATTACGATCATCCCGAAGAGTGGATAAGAATGATCCGAACATGTATCGGCGACATTATTCCGGCGTTTGACTCCGGACGAATGGCGAACGAGTATTACAACAAGCTCTACGGTCGCGAGCTTGAAACGTGAGATAACTATAAGGAGTAGCCATGAAAGCGGTTGTAATGGCGGGAGGATTCGGAACGAGAATCGCGCCGCTAACAAATTCAAGACCTAAACCGACGCTTCCGGTCGCCAATCGTCCGATGATGGAATATATTATTACGCAGCTTCGCGACATAGGCATACGGGAGTTTGTCGTGCTGCTCTATTTTAAGCCTGAAATAATCAAAGGCTATTTCGGCGACGGAAGCAAACTAGGCATAAAAATAGATTACATTCTGCCCGACGACGATTACGGCACGGCGGGCGCGGTTAAAAAAGCCGAAGCGCTGTTGCTGGGCGAACCGTTTATTATCGCCAGCGGCGATCTGGTAACGGACTTTGATTTCAAGAAGATCGTCGCTTTTCACGAGAGTAATCGCTCAAAGCTGACGATCACGCTTACCAGCGTCGCCGATCCGTTGCAGTTTGGCGTGGTGATCGCGGATAAAAAAGGGCAGATTAAGCGGTTTTTAGAAAAACCGGGTTGGGGCGAATTGTTTAGCGACACGATCAACACGGGGATCTATGTGCTAGAACCGGAGATTTTGTCCTATATTCCCGAAAATACCAACTACGATTTTTCTAAAGACCTATTTCCAAAACTGATGAACGAGGGCATAGCGCTCTGGGGCTACGACGCGCAAGGGTATTGGCGCGACGTGGGCAATCCGCTAAGTTACCGCGAGGCTATGGAGGATATTCTAAACAAGCGCGTATCTATTCCGATCGCGGGCAAACGGATTAAAGTCGGCGACGGCGTGGCGTTTGTCGGCGAGGGAACGGAGCTGCCAAAAGGCGTAAGCGTGGAGGGCATGGCGGCGATCGGCGATAACGTCGGGATCGCCAAAGACGCCGTTATACGCAACGCGATCATCGGAGATAATTGCGTTATAGGCGCCAAAACGTTGCTTGAAAACTGCACGCTTTGGAACAACGTAAAAATCGGCGAGGGGTGTCGCCTTAAAAACTCCGTGTTCTGTAACGACGTAATAATCGGCGACAAAACGACGGCGAACTACGGCGCGATCATAGCCGAAGAGTGCGAGATCGGCTCTAACGTCCATATAGAAAAAGACGTGATCATCTGGCCAAAAAAAGAGGTGGAAAACGGCGCGATCATCTCAAACAACATCGCGTGGGGCGACAAATACAAAAAGGCGCTGTTCGAGGGCGGTCAGGTCAAAGGATACACCAACGTCGAGCTTAGTTGCGAAACGGCTACGAAGCTCGCCAGCGCGTTTGCAAGCACGTTGCCCGTGCATTCGCGCGTCTATATCAGCCGCGACTATCACCGCGCGTCGAGAATGTTAAAACGCGCGTTTATGTCCGGCATGATGAGCGCGGGCGTAAATATACTTAATCCGCATTTTGTCCCTTCCGCCGTTTTGCGCCACAGCCTTAGCAAGCACCAAGAGATTATCGCGGGCGTGCATTTCAGGCAGTCTGAAAATTACGGGCAGAAAACGGAGATACTCTTTTACGACGAGTTGGGTCTGCCGATAAACACCAACGCGGAAAAGAACGTGGAACGGATTTTTTTCAGGGAAAACTTCCGCAGAGTGGGCAACGACGAGCTAGGCAATATCTACGAGGCGCAGGCGATGAACGGCGAATATCTAGCGGCGTTTGCCGAAACGATCGACACGGAAGCGCTCGGCGCGGCGAAACCGAAGATCGCCGTCGATCTGCTCTTTGGCAACACTTCGATGGTGTATCCCGCCGCGCTTAACAATCTTGGTCTTGAAAATATAATGCTCGACGCCTATTTCGACGATCGCAAGCTCTCGCGCCTCTCGTCCTATGTCGATAGCGCGCGTTTTAATATCTCGCAGATCGTTAAAAGTCTAAAATTGACGGCGGGATTTTTGATCTATCCGCACGGGCAACGGCTTGAGATTTTTACCGACGAAGGTAAAATTTTGGAAGGGCACGAGGCGTTGCTCGTTTTACTTCAGCTGCTTAACGCCGTAGGAAAACCGGAGGAAAAGATCAAAATATATCTGCCCGTATTCGCGCCCGACGTGCTAGATGGCAAACTGACCAATTTGGCGATTACGCGCGGCAAGATGCATAACCTCAACTCCGATACGCTACGCGGCTACGACGTAATCGCGACGCTCGACTGCGAGTACGCCTTCACAAGATTTGGGCTTAGCTTTGACGCGATGTATTCCAGCGCGAAGATCGTAGAGCTGTTGGCGAAAACGAACGAAACGTTAAGCAACCTTGTCGTGCAAAACGGCAGATACCACTTCGCGCATCAGCAGATACCGTGCGACATTTCGCTCAAGGGGACGATGATGCGCAAATTCAGCGAGGAGGCGATGGGCAAAGAGGTCAGTTTCGCCGACGGCGTGAAGATAATAAACGAAGACGGGTTTATCGTTATGATTCCCGATCAATACGAGGAGGCGATCCATCTGTATATCCAAGCTAAAAACGAGGATTCGGGCAACAGAACGCTTAACGAATACGCCGCGAAAATCTCGAAATGGAAACAGGGCGAGCAGTCGTGAAGAAAATTTGCCCCGCCTTTTTGTGGCATATGCACCAACCGTGGTATCGCGACGAGCGAAGCGGGGACTTTCTAATGCCTTGGGTGTTTTTGCACGCGATCAAAGACTACGCCGAACTGCCTTGGATACAGAGCCGTTATCCGGATATCCACGCCACGTATAATCTCGTGCCGTCGCTTATGACGCAGCTTGAGGCGTATGTGAAAAACGGGTGGCAAGACGATAGGTTTTTAGCGTTATTTGCTAAAGAGGCTCGCGAGCTTAACGAAGACGAGAGAGCCGATCTGTTGGAGAAAGGCTTTTTCGCCAATCCGCGCACGATGATCGCCCCCCTTTGGAGATTTAGCGAACTGCACCAAAAACGCGCTCGTTTTCACTCGCCTAACGAGTCGATCCGCCACTTCGACGACGACGAGCTAACCGATCTCTCCGTCGTCTTTTTGCTAAGCTGGTGCGGCAATCAGCTAAGGCGGACAAACGCGCTCGTTAAAAGTTTGATAGCCAAAGGCTCAGGCTTTAGTCAGCTTGAAAAGACCGAGCTGTTAGAGACGTTGATTACCTATTGCGGCGAGATTTTACGGGCGTATAAAACTATGCAAGAGCAAGGTAAGATCGCCGTTTTCACCACGCCGTTTTACCACCCGATACTGCCGCTTTTGCTAGATATGAACTCCGCGAAAGCCAGCGACGCAAATATCGCCGCGCCGAATAAATGGAGCGATTTTAGCGACGACGCGGAGCTTCACGTGCAAAGCGCTATCGAGTGGTACGAGGCAAATTTCGGCGCGAAACCGCAGGGCTTTTGGCCTGCCGAGGGATCGGTAAGCGTCGAGGCGTTGAATCTTTTAGCCAAGCACGGCGTTAAATTTGCCTGCACCGACGAGGACGTGCTGTTCAAAAGCCTGCCTAACCCGCACTACCGCGTCGATCTATACAAGCGCTACTTTCTGAAAACCGAAAACGGCGAGATAGGGTTACTCTTTCGCGACAAGGCTTTAAGCGATCTGATCGGATTTAACTACTCCAGCATGGACGCGCAGGCGGCTGCGGACGATTTTATGTCCAAATTAAAGGGCATATACGATCTCGTGGATTTCGACGCGATCGTGCCGATATTTTTAGACGGAGAAAACGCTTGGGAGTTCTACGAGAACAACGCCTTTGATTTTTTTAACGCGCTTTACGAACGCATTAGCGTCGCCGATTGGTGCCAAACGGTAACGATTCCGGAAGCTTTTCGGCTAGACGCCGCGCCAAAGATCGAGTTGCAGGCGTTGCAGCCGGGCAGTTGGATTTACGGATCGTTTAGCACGTGGATGGGGCATAGCGAAAAAAATCGCGCTTGGGAGTTGTTGGCGCAAACGCGCGAAGCGGCGAAGCCGTATCTTGACGATCTCGACGAAAAAACCAAAGCGCTGGCGATAAAAGAGCTTATGATCGCCGAAGGATCGGACTGGTTTTGGTGGTATGGCGACGATCACTATACGCCGCTCGCCAGCCAATTTGACGAAATTTTTAGAAGCCATCTTGTTCAGGTTTACAGGCTTTTGGGGCAGAAACCCCATCCTGCTCTAAGCGAGCCTATTAAGCGCGTTAGAGAAGCGGTCGATCAGATTGCGCAAAGCGCGCCGATCTTCCCCTCGATCGACGGGCGCAAGAGTAGCTACTACGAGTGGATCGGGGCGGGCAGTCTGGATCTAAGTCGAGTTTTTTCCGCTATGGACAGCTCCGCCGCGCCGTTTAAGACCTTGCAATACGGGACGGACGGGAAGTTTTACTACTTTTCGTTAAAAGGCAACCTAGAACCTATAAAAACGGGCGGATACGAGCTTGCGATCGAAACGCAGGGCGCGTTTATCTATAACCGCCGTTTGCGTTTAAGCGGCGAGATTCTACGCGGACCTTATCAGAGCGAGGGAATCAAAGCGGCGTTCGGTTCTAATCTGGAAATCGCGCTATACGCGCCGCTAACAAGGCAAGACGATCGCTTGGAGATCGCGTTTTTGCTATACAAGCAGGACACGCTTATTCAGCGCATTCCGTTATACAACACGCTTACGCTTGGCATGCCCGATCTCGACGCGGAATGGTATATATGACGAGCAAAACCGCATTGCTGCTTGGCGTTCACTCCCACCAGCCCGTCGATAATTTTGATCATGTCGTGCTGGAGGCGATCGATAAGTCATACGCCCCGTTTTTCAAAACGCTGAATAAATACCCCGACTTTAAGTTTAACGCGCATTTTAGCGGCTGGCTTTTGGAGTTTATCCAAAAACGCGATAAAGAGCTTTTTAACCTTATGCGATCGATGAGCGAGCGCGGACAGATAGAGTGGTTTGGCGGCGGTTATTACGAGCCGATTTTGGCGTCGATCCCCTCTTGCGATCGTATCTCGCAGATCGATAAGCTAAGCGATTTTATTGAAAAAAACTTTTTTCAACGACCAAGGGGGCTATGGCTTACCGAGCGAGTGTGGGACGTTTCCATCGTAGGCGATCTAACAAAACGCGGTATTGAATACGCGATTGTGGACGACTATCATCTGCTGTGCGCGGGCGCTTCCAATGATAGGTTAAACGGCTGGTATAAGACGGAAAGCGGGGGCGAAACGCTCGGAGTTTTTCCCATTAGTCAGGCGCTTCGCTATCAGGCGCCGTTTTGGGAACATCATGTCGTCGTTGAAAATATCGCCAAAATCGGCGGCGCGGCGATTTTGTTTGACGACGGGGAGAAATTTGGTTCGTGGCCCGGCACGCACGAGTGGGTCTATGAAAAAGGGTGGCTGGAAAGTTTCGTTAAAGCCGTTTTGGAATGCGAAACGATCAAGACCGAGCGTTACGGGGAGTATAAAGCGCGCGTCGCGCCGCTAGGATTGGTTTACCTGCCCGAAGTTTCATACGCGGAGATGGGCGAGTGGAGTCTTAACCCGCGAGAGGCTATCCGTTTGGAGGAGATAAAAAACCGGCTAGGCGAAGAAGATCGCCGTTTTATACGCGGCGCGACATGGAAAAACTTTCTCGTCAAATACGAGGAGAGCGCTAGAATCCACCGCCGAACGCTTGCGCTTTCCGCGAAAAACCCGCGAAACGACGAGGAGTTTCAAGAGGCGCTTCTCAAAGCGCAATGCAACGACTGCCTGTGGCACGGTATATTCGGCGGTTTGTATCTGCCTAATTTAAGAGATACCGCTTGGCGCTATATAATCGCCGCGGAAAACGCGCTGAAGCCCAAAAACGGTTTTTACTACGAGGATTGGAACTTAGACGGTTATCTCGAAACCAAGATCGTAACCGATTCGCTGATCGTCGACTTTCAGACAAAGGGCGCGGCGCTAATCGGGCTGCATATTAGATCGGCTAATTTTAACCTGCTCGACACGCTTACGCGCCGCTTTGAAGCCTATCACGGCAAAATCAAGGCGGACAAGAGCCAAAAAGAGGGGCAAAGCGGCGCTAAAACCATTCACGACGCGCAGACGCTAAGCGCGGACGAGGAGGCGCTAAAACATCTTGTCGTCGATCGCTATGTTCGCGCCGGTTTTATCGACCATATAATCGAGGGCGAGTTTAATTTAGACGGCTTCTTTTCGCAAAATTTCATAGAAACCGAAACGCTAGCCAACGCGATATATAGCGTTAAAGGCGCGCAAAACGAGGTATTTTTTTCAAGCGATCGCGTCGATAAAACGATTACCGTTAGAGACGAAGCGATAACCGTTTCAACCAAAATTAAGCAAAACGCCCGCTACGCCCAAGAGCATAACTTTCATTTTGCCGATCTATCGCGCGTAACGATCGGCGGCGAACGCGCGGATAGGTCGATCGCTTTTGCGGCGGCGAATAGGTTGGAGCTTTACGATCCCTATCTAAATATAACGATCGCGCTTGCGTCCAATCGCGATTTCATAGCTTTGGCGCATCCGCTATACACGGTTAGCCAGAGCGAGAGCGGCGTGGATTTGACCTGTCAAGGGATCGCGATCGCGCTTGATTTTGGCGAGATCGAAGTCGGCGCGGCGATTGACGCGACATTGAAAATTAAGGAAAATATATGAACGAATTTCGCCATCAGCCGCTTTACGACGAGTGGGTAGTTATCGCGCCTAACCGCGTGCGAAAACCGCTAAACAAATCCGAGCCGCCGCCGCAAACGCAGATAAACGATCCGTTTATGACGGGATCGGAAAACAAAACGCCTAACGAAATCTACGCGATCCGAGAAAATCCGTCGATTGCCGCGAGCTGGAGAACGCGGGTTTTTCCAAACAAATTTCCTCTATTAGCGCTAGAGACCCCGCCCGTTTTGTCTATGAATGGCGTTTACTCCTCGATCGGCGGTTTTGGCGCGCACGAAATGATTGTCGATCAGCAAAAGCCCAACAAACATCTCTGTCTTTTTAGCGCCGAAGAGTTTAGAGATCTTATGCTCACCTTCCGCGATCGCTTTAGCGCGCTTTACCAAGATCAGCGAATCGGGTCGGTAACGGCGTTTAAAAATCAGGGGATAAGAGCGGGCAACTTCATAAGGCATAGTCATTCTCAGATTGTCGCGCTTCCGTTTATAGCGCCTAAGCTCGCCAAGCAGATCGAAACCTCCAGAGAGCATTACAACCGCGTCGGGCGATGCCTGTTGTGCGATCAGATCGCCGGCGAGGAGAACGAGAAATCGCGCGTTTTGGTTCGCAGCCGTTACTTTATCGCTTTCGCGCCGTTCGCGGCGCGCTATGAGTTTGAAACGTGGATCGCGCCGATCGTGCATAACAGCGCCTTCACGCAGCTAACCAAAGACGCGCTAAACGATCTAGGCGAAACGCTGGAATGGTGCGCGAAACGGTTAGGGATCGCTATGGAAAATCCCGATATAAATTTGGCGCTATTCACCGAGCCGCCAAAGCGCAACCATCGCAAAGCCGATTATTTTCATCATATCGATCGTTTTTTTCATTGGCATATCGAGCTGTTGCCGCGATCGAGAGCCAGCGACGGATTCGAGCTTTCAAGCGGCTGCTCGATCAATTCAATCGCGCCGGAAACCTGCGCATCGTATTTAAAAGAGATCGTTATATAAACGTCAAGAAAGGAACAACATGAGCGAGAATGAAAACCCGCTAACTAGACTTGATCAATCTCCCGTATCAAGCGGCGAGGGGATAACCGTCGTCGCGCCGGAGGCGAAATCGGGGGATATAGTTATCGCGGATCGCTACTACGAAAACAAGCTCGTTCTGCTGCCCGTCAACGCCGGAACGCAGCATTTTTATTGGGAGATTGGCGACGAGCTTTTAGAGCGCAAGATAGTAAACCGCGAAGACGGCGCGCAACTGATTATTCGGCTATATTACATCGTCGGCGATAGAAAACAAGAGGTCGAAAGCGTTTATAGCCATTCGCCAAGCGGCAACTACTATGCCTATCACACGCCAAATACGTTAGAGATGGAAGCGCAAATGTTCGTTTCCGACAAAAACGGCGAACGCGAACTTATGATCTCTAATCGTATCTCTACTCCTTCGTCCGGAATGCACTCTAGCCCTTGGGAGATATGGATGACCAAAAACGGCGCTAAACAAAAGCTCGAATCCCGCCCAAGCGAATTAGAGGCGCAAGGCGCGCTTGCCAATTTGTCGAGTTTAGACATCGTCGTAAAAGAGGAGAAACTCAAAGCTAGGATCGGCGATATGTCGCTAAATCTGCCCTCTAGCTCTTTGGGCGAAAGCTCGTCTATTAGCTGGCGGCAGTTTAGCGGCGGCGACGCGAAGGATCGATAGATGAAAGGCTATTTTGCATTGGCGCTTCACTCGCACCTGCCGTTTGTGAAGCATCCCGAACACGAGTATTTTCTCGAAGAGCATTGGCTATTTGAGGCGCTAATCGAAAGCTATCTGCCGCTACTGATGAATCTAGATCGGCTTCAAAACGAGGGGATAAAAACGCGCTTAACGGTATCGCTGACTCCTACGTTATGCGAGATGCTAGCCGATTTCAATCTGCGCGAAAAATTCGCCTCTCACTTGGACAAGCTCATAGAGTTAAGCCGCAAAGAGTGCGAAAGACTTGAAAACGATCCCGTTTATAAGGAGGTCGCCTATTTTTACCGCGATCGCCTAGAAAGCATAAAACGTTTTTTCAAGGACAGTTTAGGTTCTAACGCGCTAAACGGCTATCGCAAGTTTATGCAAGCGGGCATGATCGAGATTATTACCTGCGGCGCGACGCACGGATTTTTTCCGCTTCTTAGCGTAAACGAACAGGCGGTGCGCGTGCAGCTGCGCGTGGCGGTTCAAACGCACGAAAAACATTTCGGCGTAAAGCCAAAGGGTATTTGGCTGCCCGAATGCGCCTATTACGAAGGGGCGGACAAACTGCTCGCCGAAGTTGGGGTAGAGTTTTTTTATTTAGAGTCGCACGGGCTGATTTACGGTCGCCCGACTCCGCGATTTGGTCTATACGCTCCGGTTTTTACGCCAAGCGGCGCGGCTGCTTTCGGGCGCGATCCAGAAAGCTCGCGGCAGGTGTGGAGTAGTATAAGCGGCTATCCGGGCGATCCCGATTACCGCGATTTTTACCGCGATATAGGCTACGATTTAGATTACGAGTATATCAAGCCCTATATCTGCCCCGACGGAACGCGCGTTTTTACGGGACTTAAATATCACCGCATAACTGGCGGGGGCGATTACAAAGAGGTCTATGCGCCGCGCAACGCCGCCGCGAAGGCAAAAGAACACGCTGAAAACTTTCATTTCAACCGCTTAAAACAGGTCGAACATCTATCGGCGTTTATGGATCGCCCGCCGATTATCGTGTCGCCATACGACGCGGAGCTATTTGGACATTGGTGGTTTGAGGGACCGGAGTTTATCTACCATCTTTTCAAGACGATCGCGGAACACGGCGAGATCGAACCGATTACGCCGAGCGAATATCTTGAAATCCATCAAACCAATCAGATGATTCATCCAAGCCCCTCTAGCTGGGGCAAAGACGGCTATTTCGACGTCTGGATCAACCCGCAAAACGATTGGATCTATCGTCATCTGCACAATATGGCGGATACAATGCAAGAGCTTGCGCGGCGTTTCGCGGAAGAGACTAATCCGCTTATTCGCAGATTGTTAGATCAGATGAACCGCGAACTGCTACTGGCGCAGGCGAGCGATTGGGCGTTCTTGATCACGGCGGGAACGGCGGTAGAATATGCCGTCAAACGCACAAAAACGCATATCGCCGACTTTAATAAGCTGCTTTCCATGATCGACGCTTCGATCGACGAAGAGTATCTAAGCGCGCTAGAAAGAAGGGATTCTATATTCCAAAATACTCATTTTGACGTTTGGAATTAAATGAAGCTGGTTTTTGATATTGGCGGCACGCGTTTAAGGCGCGGCGTGCTGGACGATCGCGGCGCGTTTGTCCTGCTAGATAGCCGCCCAAACGCGGGCAATTTAAAAACCGCGCTGGAAGCGCTGATAGCCGAAACGCTTGCCGAATACCCGATTGGTTTTATCGGCGCTAGCATAGCCGCCCAAACGCGACGAAACAAAATCGCGTCCGCGCCCAATATGGAGCTTGGCGCGTTAAAAGACGAAGATTTTTCGGTATGGATCAAAAGGCGCTTTTCTGTAAACGCCGCGATCGACAACGATCTAAAATGCGTCGCGCTCGCCGAAGCCGCCGCAAGGTCAAACGTAGCGTCGCTTTTTGCGTTATTTATCGGAACGGGTATCGGCGGAGCGTATGTCGAAAACGGCGCGCTGATTCGCGGCGCGGATAACAACGCGGGCGAGATCGGGCATATCCCGTTTGAAAAAGCTCCGTTTCTATGCGGTTGCGGAGGCGCGGAGTGTTTAGAATTAAGCGCGAGCGGAAGCGGTTTGGCAAAATGGAGCGAATATTACGGGTTGAAAGAGCAAAAGCTAAGCGATTTAATCGAATCGACAGATCCGAAAGCCTCCGAAATTGTCGATCGTTTTTATCGCGGAGTCGATCGCGCTATTAAGACAATCGCCGCGCTTTTTAACCCGCGCGTTATAGCGCTTGGCGGCGGCGCGGTTATGGCTAACGAAAGCGTATTATTGCGCGCTAAAGAGGCGCTAAAAAGCGCCTTTGCGCCCTGCGCCAATATCGCGATCGGGCTATCGTCGCTAGGCGATAAAGCCAATCTGCTCGGCGCGTCGTTTCTGGATTCTTAACGCCGATCGCGACAGACGCGAATTTAAACGTTTGCTCTTTCGCGCGCGTCGGATAGAGCGCGCCCGTTCTTTTATCGCCGCTAAAACTTTTTTGACCCGCTTATGTTTTGACGCGCGGTTAATTACCGATTTTCGGTTTTTGTCATAACTTTAACGATTCGCGCGCTTTACTAGCGTCTGTCGCGGCGTTTTCTAATCGGCTAACCTAGCCGTCCCCCGCTAAAGTCGCGGCTTTCGTTAAGAAAAATGAAGCTAAACCTTTATTTTTCGGCGGTTTAGCCGCGTAGTAAAATAGTTCGCGACGGCGATTACAAACCGCCTAAAATTATCCCGTTTAGCGTCGAAGCGCGACGACGACAATTATTTACGCCCTATCGCCCGTTTGCGGTTAGCTTGCTTAAGCGCCGCCATGTCTGTTTCAGAGTTTTTCAACGTCTTCTTTGGATAATCCCGATACGTCGGCGATCTGGTCTATGGTTAGGAGACCCGATATTTTAAGGCTTTTAGCGACCTCGGCTATTCCCTCCGCTTTTGCGCTTTGCATGCCGCTGATAATATCCAGCAGACCCTTCTCGCGCATTCTGTAAAGACCCATATCCTTTTCGTTTTTAGCAAGGCTCTCTAATTTCGCCTCCGCTTCCGCAATAATCGCGTCCATTTCCAGCGCCTCCTTTAACGCTTCCGGCTTTGTATTCTTGTCTAAGAACAACAGCCAGCGATGGAGCGGATTGTCGATATCCGCTTTTTGCTTTCGGAACTTTACCATATCCAAAAAATGGATTTCAAGCTCTCCCGTCAAGACATAATCCTTATGCTCGTCCTCTCTTATATGAAAACTGGTATGAAAAGCGTCCAACTCTTTTATAAACTCATAGTTTAGAATGTTGATCGTTATCGCTTTTTGTAAAACGTCGTAACTCTTTCCCTTGCTGAAGTTCTTGACGTATAGCCTGCTCCAATAGAAAAGGCTTCGTTTCGCCATATCGCCGGCATTAATCAGCTGAACCTCGATATTGATCTTATCGCCTTTATCGGTTACGGCGAGGACGTCTAGGTAGTTGCCTTTGTCGGCTATATATTCGGGCGGTATCTCTTTATCGTTGTCGACGTTTAGGGATACAATATTGCCGCCGCCCGTTTTTGCCAACACGGCGTTTACAAACGCCAATAGCCATTTTTCATCCTCTTGTTCGCCTATAACCCGCTTAAATACATAGTCGTTGAGCGGGTTTATGCGCTCGGCGATCTCCGCTAACGGCTCTCGCGTTTCGTTCATTGCGCGTTCCTTTGTTTGATCGCGCCCATTTATTACAAGAGGCTAAGAGATTAACGATTGTAAGGAGAGGGGAGGCGCCCCGCCGCCGTTTTTAGGTCGATTTCGATCGCTTCCAAGACGCTCCAAGATCGTCTCCTTTATACGCGGCTTCGGAGCGATCGCGCCTCTTAAAGCGCCGCCGCTCGTATTCTCTTCTTTGCGGATTAAATTACGCGCGAACGCTTTTTTATAGACGCGGCGGGAGCCGTAAAGCCGTTTTATGCGGCGGTTAGCTCGCGCAGTTTTGCTAAAACCGCCTCGCTATGTCCCGTTACGCCTACCTTTTGCCAAATGAAAGCTACTTTGCCTTGCGGATCGATTAGATAGGTCGTTCGCTCCACGCCCATATATTTGCGCCCGTACATCGACTTTTCCTTCCATACGCCGTAGGCTTCCAGCGCCGTTTTCTCAACGTCGCTTAGTAGCGTATGCGCTAGGTTTTGTTTAGCGACAAAACTTTGATGGCTTTTGACGTTGTCGGGGCTAACGCCGATCACAAACGCGCCAAGTTTTTCAAACTCGCTCAAATTCGCCGTAAAATCGCACGCCTCTTTCGTGCAACCGCTTGTGTTATCTTTAGGGTAAAAATATAAAACTACCCATTTGCCTTTGAGATCGCGCAAACTTATCTCTACGCCGTCCTGATTGGGCAGGCTAAACTCGCTCGCAAATGAACCAATCGCCGTCATTTATAATCCTTTTTTTGTAACAATCACGACAAATATTGACATAGAAACGCTAATGAAGTTTTCCATTTTCGATCGCAGGGTATTTAATCACTTTGATTGGGCGTTGATGCTGATGATCGCGCCGATTATAGCCGCGTCGCTTTTTTTGATACGAGAGATCAACGTTGATCTGGCGTATAAGCAGATGGGTTATACGGCGGTGGCGTTTTGTCTGTTTGTCGTCGTTTTCTTGTTGCCGCTTCGCAGGTTTTACTGGATGATTCCGTTTGTCTATTGGCTTGGCATAGGTCTGCTGGCGCTTGTCGATATTATCGGCGTTACTCGTATGGGCGCGCAAAGATGGCTGGAGTTGCCGTTTTTGGGACTGACGATCCAGCCTTCCGAAGTTTTCAAGCCCTGTTTTATTTTGATGCTTGCCTATCTGATCCACGAAAGACCGCCGCCAAAAGGCGGATACGGCTGGCTGGCGTTTTTAAAGCTTCTGTTTTATATCGCTCTGCCGTTCGCGCTTATTTTGAAAGAACCCGATCTTGGCACGGCGCTACTGTTAGCGCTTGTCGGCGGCGGCGTGATGATCGCGGTGGGTTTGCAACGTAAAATCTGGGCTACGCTGGCGCTTGTATTCGCGCTAGGCGGCGGTTTTATTTACGCTTTTGGCTACGATATGATGTATGACTATCAAAAAAAGAGAATCAACGATTTCCTATCCGACGACAACAACTATCACGTGCAACAATCGCTAATCGCGATCGGAAGCGGAGGGATAAGCGGCAAACAGCCCGAAGAGGCGACGCAAACGCAGCTAAGATTCTTGCCGATCGCCGCGAGCGATTTTATCTTTGCCTACTTTTCGGAACGTTTTGGTTTTATGGGCGCATTGGCGCTGATCGCGTTATACGCTATGATAGTCCTTCATCTGTTCAGTTTGAACGCCAAGGCGCACGGCGATTATCTAACGACGGTTACGATTACGGGCGTGGCGATAACGATATTTTTGTATATGGCGGTGAATATCGCTATGACTACGGGGCTGGCTCCCGTCGTGGGCGTGCCTCTGCCGCTTTTTAGCCACGGGGGAAGCTCGTTTGTAAACTTTATCATTCTATTTGCTATCGTAGAAAATCTGCTTGCTTTTAGATTTTATTTTTTATATACTTCCGCCCCTCGTTCAGTTGAATAGGGTTCTTAGCTCAGTTGGTTAGAGCCGCCCGCTCATAACGGGCTGGTCGCAGGTTCGAATCCTGCAGAACCCACCAAATACGACATTTTTTTTAGGCGTTATAAACCAGATCGCGGAGTTATATATGCCGCATAAGCGCTTTTCGGAAGACGGCGACAACCAAAACAAGCGGCGAGAATACAGTCCTGAAACGCAGGAGCTGTTAGAGCAGTTGCCGGATCTAATCCGCAAGATCGACGAATTTGAGAAAAATATTGTGGAGCAGCGCGCCTTATTAAAAGAGGTGGTAGAGGTTCAACCGACGGCGCTTTGGGTTTTAAACTCCGACGGCTCAATATACGTCAATAACGAAAAGGCGAGAGAGACGAGCATAGACCCTAAAGCGATCCGCGCCGATCAAAACGACACGGAGATCGAAATAGGCGATCGCTTCTATCTCTTGCAGGTTTCGCGGCAAAACGGCAAAACGATCATCACCGCGACGGACAACACCAAAAACAAAAGAAACGAGAGGCTGATCGCGATGGGTCAGATGGCGGCGCATTTGGCGCATGAGATACGCAATCCCATCGGCGCGGCGGCGATTTTGGCTTCTACGCTTTTTGACAAGGTAGATATTCGCGCTAAATCGATCGTGTTTGAAATCAAAAAATCAATATGGCGCGTGGAGCGGATCGTTAAAGCCACGCTACTTTTTTCCAAAGGTTTTACGTTAAGCCCAAAGCGTTTTAATTTGCGCGAGTTGGTCGCTGAGCTAGAGGGCGGCGTAGCGAATTATTCGTATTCAAAGTCGATCGGGTTTGATTTCAACCTGCCGAACGAAGCTATAAACGCGGATTTTGATCTGATCGCACTCGCGCTTCAGAATATGATCTTCAACGCGATCGACGCGATCGAGGAGCGCGAAGGCGAAAGCGGGGCGATCGCCGTAAGCCACGCGAAAGAGGGCGGCGTTCATATATTGGAGATTATCGACGACGGAAAGCCGTTTGAAAGTAACGCGCGGCTATTCGAGGCGTTCTACACCAGCAAAACCAAAGGGCACGGGCTGGGGCTGATTCTAACGCGCCAGATTATCGAGGCGCACGGCGGCTCCATCGCGCTTTTAGAAGGCAAAAAAGGGTTTTTGATACGTTTTGCCGACGCTCTTGCCTGACGCGAAAGGCGTTCAGCGAGATAAATCATCAACGCGCGCGAGCGAATACGGCGGCGCGCGGTATGAGCTTTCGCCTCTAGCGCGAGCTAGGAGTCAAGCTCCAACGATCTAATTCTGACGCGAACGGCGCGCAGAATCTCTTTCAGTCGTTTGTTCTCCGCTTCCAACTCGGCGACTTTGGCAAACAGATCGGTTTCGCCGCCGCTTCGGCAGGACGCGATCAGCGCTTTGGCTTCGCTTGCGGCGTATAGCGTTTTGCGCGAAACGCCGCTTATCTGCGAGACGGATCTAAAATTGATCGCCGCGCCTTGCTTTTCGAGCTTAGCGATCGCGGCTCTTACGGCGGTTATTACGCCGTCTCGTTTTTGGCTTTGCCAATCGCGCGAGGCTTCCAAACTTTACTCCGTCGATTGCTGAAGATTGCGAAAGCCGCCCGTAATGCTCTGCTTTTGCTCTATAGCCTCTTCGCGATCGTGAATGCTCGTTTTGCTATAAACCGCCGCGCCCACCACCAAAAACAAAGCGACTACGCACGCAAAAATACCAAGCTGCGCTATGATCAAATTCTGCTCTTTTTGCAAAATATCCTTAAACATTTTCGTTCCTTTCGCGCTCCATAAACCACGAAACCGCAAACGCCAAACCGGGCGTTCTGGCAATCGATTCGTCAAACACAAACCCCGTAATTTTTTCTCTAGGTATATGCACGACCTCGATGTTTTCCGTATCCACGCCGCCGCCGCGAGATACGCGATCGTTGTCGCTCACTTTGGCGAAAAACAGCGTCTGGCGACTGCCGGCAAAACCTACGGACGAGTAAAACGAGGTGATTTTCTCGATTCTGTCAACGGAGATTTTATAGCCGGTCTCCTCCTCGATCTCCTCGATCGCGGTTAATTCCTCCGATTTGTCCTTGTCTAAAATGCCCGCGCAAAGCTCGTAAGTAAAACCGTCGTTGTTTTTTAAAAATACGGCGGGGCGAAACTGCTTAACGAACGCGAACGAGTTTTGATCGCGGTTGTAGATCAAAATCGCGACGCTATCGTGCGCTTTGATCATCTCCCAACTTTTTTCTACGCCGTTTTCGGAGTAAAACACGCGCAACGGTTGCACGAAGCGCGGGTTTGAAAGGCTCTCTATTCTTACGTTGTCAACCATTTGCCGCTCCGGCGCGATAGTATGGATTTAATTTCATTAAAACTAAATCGGCGATTATATTCCCAAGCAGCGTTAAAAACGCGCCAATAATCAGTATGCCCATAATCGTCGGATAGTCGCGACTCAACGCGCTTTGGTAAAACAGCAGACCCATTCCGTTAATTGAAAATACGCTTTCAAGTATGACGCTCCCGCCGATCACGCCCGGCAGCGACAGACCCAGCGTGGTAACGATAGGCGGGTAAAGGTTCGGTATCACGTAACGGCGGACAATCTTGTTTCGTTTTAATCCCCTCGCGCGCGCGTAAAAGATATAGTCGCTTTTGTCAATCTCGATCGTCAAGGCGCGGATATATAGCGTTAAACTGCCAAAGCCGCCCAATACCGCCACCGCGATCGGCAACGCTAAATGCCATGCCATATCCGCGTAACGCCAAACGCCGACCTTTGCCTCCGCGCCTTCAAGCCCCGCGATCGGAAACCAGCCCAGCCAAACGGACAGAATCATAACCAGCAAAAGCGCCAGATAAAACGACGGAAACGCGTAGCTGATAAGCGCCGCTTGTTTGCAAAAACGATCAAAAACGCGCCCGCCGTTTAACGCCGCTTTGATCCCAAGCCACAGCGAAAGCGCGAATATAAGCGCCATAGAGATTAGGCTGATGCTCATCGTAACTCCAAGCCTGTCTATAATCTCGTCGCGAACAAGTCTGCCGCTCGAAAACGAAACGCCGAAGTCAAGCCGCAAAATCGCCCCTATCCACGCAAAATACCGCTCCGCGACGCTTTTATCCAGCCCGTAAACCGCTTTTAGCCTTTCGATGTTTTCGGGAGTCATATTCGGGTTAAGATCGCCGCCGTAGAAGAAATTATTCGGCGCGGCGTTTACGACGACAAAACTTAGAATCGAGATCGCAAGCAACATAATCGCGACGTAAGCGAATTTTTTGGCTAACAGCGTTCCGATAAGTTTAAACCGCTTTGTCAAAAAATCCCCGCTTGCAAAATAATCGTTACAAGATCATACAAATTTTTTGTTTTACCGCGCTTAGAGTTTCAAACGCGGCTTGTCGCCGATATTGAACCGCGCTCTCGACGTCTCGCAATATAAACGGACAAACAGCCGCCCGTCGCGCCAAATTAGCGGGAGTAAAGCCTTAAACAGATCGTTTTTACTCCCTCGTAAGCGCGTCAAATCAATACATCGGGCGCGATCGTTTTTGAAGCCGTTGTTTAGAGGTCTAACGCGCGCTCGTCCCGCGGCGAAACGGGCTTTGTTTGAGCGCGCGGCGGTCGCTAAACTAAATCGGTCAGACGGCGTTCAAGGTATTTTGTATCGAATTTATTGGCGATAAAATCCGGATTTTCGAGCATTTTCGCGTGAAACTCAACGGTGGTTTTAACGCCGCTTATCTTCGTCTCTCGCAGAGCTTCTTTCATCTTCGCGATTGCCTGCGGGCGCGTCGGCGCGTAAGCTATCAGCTTGGCGATCAGCGAATCGTAATGAGGCGGTATGATGTAGCCCGCATAGCAGTGGCTATCGACGCGCACATTACGTCCGCCCGCGACGATCCACTCTTTTATCTTTCCGGGGCAGGGCAGAAAACGAACGGGGTCTTCGGCGGTGATTCGGCACTCGATCGCGTGTCCGCTAAAATGAATATCCTCTTGTTTAGGCAGTTTTTCGCCTTCGGCTACGCGCGTCATCAACTCGATAATGTCCAAACCGCTAATCGACTCGCTAACGGGGTGTTCAACTTGCAAGCGGGTATTCATCTCCATAAAGTAGAAGTTCTGATCGCTATCAACAAGAAATTCCAACGTGCCGGCGCTTTCGTATTTAAGCGCTTTGGCGGCTTTCACGGCGGTTTCAAGCAGTTTTTCGCGCGTTTTTGGTTTGAGGTAGATCGCGGGCGCCTCCTCAATCACCTTTTGATGCCGTCGCTGCATCGAGCAGTCGCGCTCTCCGATGTGGATCGCGTTTCCATGCTTGTCGCCCATTATCTGCACCTCGATATGGCGCGGCTCTTTGATCAGCTTTTCCATATAGATTGATCCGTCGCCAAAGGCGTTTTCGGCTTCGGCTCGCGCCGCTAAAAAGGCGTTTTCAATATAGCTTTCGTCCTCTACGACGCGCATTCCTCGCCCGCCGCCGCCCGCCGCGGCTTTCAAAATGACGGGATACCCGACGCTCTTGGCTTTTTGTTTCGCGTCTTGCGCGTCTTTTAACGTGCCTTCCACGCCCGGAATCGTGGGAACGCCCGCCTTCTGCATGGCGGCTTTGGCTTTGGCTTTGTCCGCCATCAGCGCCATCGTCTCTGGACTTGGACCGATAAAGTTTATTTTATGGCGCGAACACGCCTCGACAAAATGCTCGTTTTCGCTTAAAAATCCGTAACCCGGAAATACCGCGTCGCATTCGGTAACCTCCGCGGTAGTTATAATCGCGGGGATATTCAGATAGCTATCCGCGCTTTTGGGCGCTCCTATACAGACCGCCGCGTCCGCAAGCTCTAAATAACTCGCCTCTTTATCGGCGGTAGAATAGACGCACACGACCTCTTTGCCCATCTCTTTGAACGTGCGAAGGGCGCGAAGGGCGATTTCGCCGCGATTGGCGATCAATACTCGTTTGATCGTCGCCATATCAGTTTCGCTTCACTCTGAAAAGCGGCGTATCGTATTCGACTACCTGTCCGTCCTCGACCAAAATTTCAAGGATCGCGCAGTCGTATTCGGCTTCAACCTCGTTGAATATCTTCATCGCCTCCAATACGCACAGCGGCTTGCCCTTCGCGATCTGATCGCCGGCGCTGACGAACGGCGGCGAATCGGGGCTTGGCGATCGGTAAAACGTGCCGACCATCGGACTCGATATTGTTTCGCCGTCTTTGGAGTCAATCGCGCTTAGCGCGACGGCGTTTGGCGGCGCGATCGGGCGCTCGGCGACCGCGCTTGCGAAAACCGGCGCGGCGGCGACGCGGCGCTCTAACGTCACGCTAAAACCGTCTTGCCGGATTTTGATTTTTGATAACGAGCTTTTATCCAGATAGTCCGCGAGCGATCTAATTTCTTCGAGGGTTAGCAAGATCTTATCCTTTACGCGAGTATAAAAGTTCGGCATAATAGCTAAAACGCAGTTAAGCGCGCGAATAACGTTTTATTTCAAAGCGCGCTCTTTTGCCTCCGCGCGTTAATCGGCGCGAACGGCTTGGCGCTATATAGATCAAATTCGGCATAATGGCGAAACGGAGGCAAGTATGGGATTGAAAGCGGATAGCTGGATTAGGGAAAAATCGCTTAAAGAGAAGATGATCGAACCGTTTGTCGATCGGCTTGAAGGCGAGGGGATCGTAAGCTACGGGTTATCGAGTTACGGCTACGATATTCGCGTAAGCGACGAGTTCAAGATATTTACCAATATCAATGCGACGGTGGTCGATCCTAAACGTTTCGAGACGGCTAACGTAGTGGATTTTACCGGCAAGGTTTGCATAGTCCCGCCTAACTCGTTCGCGCTGGCGCGCACCGTAGAGTATTTTAGAATACCGCGCGGCGCGCTCGCGATCTGCCTTGGCAAAAGCACCTACGCGAGGTGCGGCATTATTGTCAACGTTACGCCGTTCGAGCCTGAGTTCGAGGGGCATATCACGATTGAAATCTCCAACACCACGCCGCTGCCGGCGAAGATATACGCCAACGAAGGGATCGCGCAGGTGATATTTTTCGAGGGCGACGAGGTATGCGAAATCTCGTATAAAGATCGCAAAGGCAAATATCAGGCGCAGAGGGGCATCACGCTGCCAAAAGTGTTAAAACCAAGTTGATCTTTAAGGAGACAAACAAAAGCGCGGCGGCTCGCTATAGCGCGCGGGTTAAAGCTATCGCAAAGAGGACGGTTTTACCGTTTTTTTCAAGCGTCTCGCGCGCTTCTAACAGCGTGGTTCCGGTGGTGATTAGATCGTCTAATAAAATCGCGTTTTGCTCCGCGAAATCCTTAAAAATAAAGCGGCGCGGACGGCTTTGGCGAAACGCAAGCGTTCGCCCCGCGTATTTTTCTTGCGATCGCGCGCGAAGCCTGCCAAATCTGGGCGTTACCGCGCCGCTCGCGCCGAATTTCGCTAAAACAGCGGTATGCGAATACCACGCGCCGACGCGATCGTCTATGGGGATTAAGGCGGCTCTGTCTTTTAACTCTAAATCGCAAAAGAACGGCTTAAACGCTTTGAGCGCAAGCCGTTTTAATATAAACGCGCCAAACGGGTAATACTTCGCGTTGGTCAGCGGCGCAATATCGTCGTAATCGTAAAAACCGATTGCGTTTAGATCGCGCAAACTATAAACGCGCGGATAAACCGCGATCGCCTCTTCGCATTCGCGGCAGATAAAACGCAGGCTTAATTTGGAACAAAGCAGGCAACGCATTACGCGCTTCGCTTCATAATCCGTTTGAGGTTTATTTTTACATCGCGCTCTTTGATCGATTCGCGTTTGTCGCGGAGCTTCTTGCCGCGAGCGAGCGCGATCAATATCTTGACGCGATTTTTGGAGTTGAAATAGAGTTTTAGCGCGGTAATAGCGAGTTTTTCCAACCTTACGCGCTCGGCGATCTTAGCCGTCTCTTTTTTTTTCAGAAGCAGTCTGCGCGATCGGTTCTCGTCGGGCGCAAAGCGCGGGTCGGCGTTTTCGTATCGGGCGATATGCATGCCAAACAGCCATATCTCTTTTTCGAGTATAACTCGCGCAAACGCCTCGTTTAAACTCGCTTTGCCCGCTCTAATACTTTTTACCTCGCTGCCCGCAAGCTCTATTCCCGCCTCGTAGGTTTCTAGTATATCAAACCTATAACGCGCTTTGCGGTTTTCTATAGTCATTAAACTTCGCTCCTGAAAAACGTTCCGCCGCTTCCGCTAAGAAACCAGCCTTCCTCTTCGTATTCGCGTAATTCCGGATAGCTTTTCAACGCGGGTTCTAGCAGATCGTTTAGCCTCTCTGGTTCAAACTCGCGCAGAATATCGCGGGAGTTCATTGTCGTCAAGTCGGCGGCAAGTTGTTCGCTCTTCGCCATTTTGTCGCTAAAATGCCTGCGGAAAGTCAAATAAACTTTTGGCGTTTCGCATAGAATAGGCGTTGTTTTCAACTTGAAAGGCGGCGGCGTTTCGAGAAACGGCTCGATCTTTTCGCCTATGCCGCTTACGTTAGCCGATTCGTATCCGCTCAAGAAAAACGGAACGTCCGCGCCAACCTCCGCGCCAATGTTTGATAACTCCTCGTTAGAGAGCTTCAGGTCGGCGGCTTCGTTAATCATCGTTAAAAAAGTCGCCGCGTCGCTACTCGCGCCGCCAAGCCCCGCGCCGCTTGGGATATTTTTATACACGACGACTTTGTGCGCGCCGGCGAAAGAGAAAAGCTCTTTAGACGGATACTCGCGAATAAGAAGGGTATAGGCGCGATAGATCGCGTTGCTTTCAAGCGGACAGTTAAAGTCCCCCGTTACGTCAAAACCGTTCGCGCCCGCTTTTTCAAACCACAGCTTGTCGCTTAGCGCGTCGTATCGGACAAAACGCGAAACGATCAGATGATAGCCGTCCTCGCGCCTGCCGATTATTTTCAAAAAGACGTTAAGTTTAGCGCGCGCGTCGTAGATTTTCGAGGGCATTATCTCGAATCTTCATAGACGTAGCAAACGCCGTAAAGTTCGGATAGGTCTTCTAACATCGTCCAAAGATCGAGCGCCGTCAGCGTATCGAAGCGATCGATTATCGCCGCGCTCCAATCGTCGATTTGCTTCCACGCGACCTTCTCGCGCCCGTCGCGGAATGTTTTAGAGAGCTTTTTAGCGGCGATACTAATCTGCAACAAGCCCGTCGCTATCGCGTTAAAATACGCCGAATCGCTCGACAGCGCCGACGGATCGGCGCCGAAGCGTTTTTGCGCCGCGTAAATCTCGCCGCCTCGCTTGAGTATGAAATCGACCGTACGCGAATCGTTTGGTTGCATATTTGGTTGCATAAGCGTTAAACAATCTCGCGCGCGGCGAAGTTCCAATTACGCGCTAAAGCGGCGCGATCAAACGCCTTTTTAGCGCCAAACAAAGACGAAAGCGCAATCGAACAAAAACCGATTAACGCCGCCGATCCGTCCATAAAAAACGCTTTCACCGTTCCAACTCCTAATTATGTTCGCCCGTTTTTCGCGAGTTCAAATCGGTAAAATTATACCCAACAACGATATAAAGCGCATTTTTGCCGAAAACGCGCTTGTCGGCTTTAGTTCTCCGCGTCGGGCGTTTAAGCGCGACGTTTCGACGAGTAAACGCGGCTAAGATGTTTCTACCGCCCAATTTTTGCCCTAAACCATTTATAAGCGGGCTTTTCGATATATTTATGCGAATAATGAGAGATAATCAAGGTAACAACCGCTACAAATATGGCGCCAATAATCGCTCCGCTTAAGGGTCCGAAATCAAACCGCTTAAGCAAGCGCGTCGCGAGCCAAATTATGAACGTATGAAAAATATATAACGAATAGCTAACGTCGCCAAGCCAGCTTTGCCATTTGGCGCAAAATAGTTTGCATTGGTTTTTGAGCAAAGCGCCAAGCGTTATCATCGCGCATACTAATATTTCGACAAAAACTTTACCGACGACGTTCGCGTTTTCTTGGGGCGCAATCATATAAAAAAGCGTCGCGGCAAAAATGCAATAGAATAGGCTTTTAAGAGCGATATTTGTTCGCTTGGAAAACGTCGTATCTTTATACGTTAAATAGATTCGATAGGCGATAATGCCTAAACCTACGCCTAGCAGCCCTCTACGGATATTGTCGTTTATGACTCCGGCGTCAATTCCGAAAAACAGGCTGTCTTTGCCGCCGTAAAGATAGAACAACAACGCTAAAACAATTAAAAAATTAGCAAAATAGGCTTTATGTCTAACTACGCCGTAAAATAACGTTAATCCAACCCAAAATTCAATACCCACGCTCCAAAAAACGCCGATAAATCCGTCAAGTTTGCCCGATATTCCTTGAAACATAAAGACGTTCATTAGTATGCTATCCGCGATAGACAAATCCTGAATCAAAAATCGCCCCTTAACGATCCAAAACGCGGTTATGGCTAACGCGGAGCTTACAAATATAAGCGGATATAATCTGCCAAGCCTGAGCAAAGCAAACGATCCTAAACCAATTTTGCCCTCCTCGATCTTGGCGCCGTAAGCGTGACTCATCACAAAACCGGAAAGGATAAAGAATATATCTACGGCAAACGGAGCGCCTCTAAAAAAAATCATATCTACGGAATAACCATGCCAAGAGCCTAGCCAATGATAGATCGCTACCGAGAGCGCCGCTATTCCTCTTATAAAGTCTAACTCTAAAAATCGGCTTGAAGGGTTTGACGGCGAAAGTTCGCCCCCCCCCCCCCCTCCTAGAAGGCGTTCTTGCGAAGTTTTTTGCGTTTATAGCGAAAGATCTTACTTGCGAAAGCCATGTTTGTTGGACGGCGGCAAACTTAGGATAACGCGACGCTATGGCGAAAAGACGGACGGAAGCGATTGGGCAAAGCGTTGATAGGGCGGCTTTAAGCCGTTCAAATACGCGCATATTTTATCCTTACCTTAACGAGCGATCGACCCGCCGATCGCGTAAATAAACGCCGCCAAATTATAATCGTCCGTCGATTTGCGAACGATCATATATGCCCTTAACGTCGTAGATCGCGCCGTTTTCGTCAACAAACGATCGCGGATCAAGATTTTTGAACTCTTTATGCGCCACCGCCGCGATTAACGCGTTAAATTTTTCGCTAGGCGGCGTTTTGAAAATCTCAATTTCGCCGTATTCGCGCTTGGCTTCCTCTATATCCGCCCACGGATCGAAGACGGTAACGCGCACGCCAAACTCCTCTAACTCGCGAATAATATCGATCACGCGGGAGTTGCGAATATCCGGGCAGTTTTCCTTAAAAGTAATTCCTAAAATTAGCGCCGTAGCGCCCTTAACGGGCGATCCTTTTTTGATAAGCAGTTTGATCGTCTGCGAGGCGACATACGCGCCCATTCCGTCGTTAATGCGTCGTCCCGATAAGATCACCTGCGGGTGATAGCCGACCGATTCGGCTTTGTGGGTTAAATAGTATGGATCGACTCCTATGCAATGCCCGCCTACAAGCCCGGGGCGAAAGGGCAGAAAGTTCCACTTTGTTCCCGCCGCCTCTAACACCTCGTTAGTATCGATTCCAAGCCGCCCAAAAATCAGCGCCAGCTCGTTCGCGAAGGCGATGTTTATGTCGCGTTGGCTGTTTTCGATCACTTTAGCCGCCTCGGCGACCTTGATCGACGAAGCCTTAAAGGTGCCGGCGGTAATAACGCTTTTATACAGATCGTCGATCTTTTGCGCCGTTTCGGGCGTGCTGCCGCTCGTGATTTTGCGAATTTTGGAGACCGTATGCTCCTTATCGCCCGGGTTTATACGCTCCGGCGAGTAGCCGCAGTAAAAATCTTGATTAAATTTCAGACCGCTATGTTTTTCCAAAACGGGGACGCACTCCTCTTCGGTGCAGCACGGATATACGGTCGATTCATAGACGACTATATCGCCCTTGCTTAAAACCTTGCCGACCGTTTCGCTGGCTTTGAGTAGCGGCGCTAAATCGGGGTTTTTGTGGCTGTCGATCGGCGTCGGGACGGTAACGATATAGATGTTCGCGGATTTTATATCCTCGATGTCGGCGCTGAAACTAAGCCGCGCCGAGCGCTTTAGCTGATCGCTCGTTAGCTCCAAGGTGCGATCGTAGCCGTTTTGTAACTCGTCGATTCGTTTTTGGTTTATATCAAAGCCGATCGTATCGTAATATTTGCCAAACTCCGCCGCAAGCGGCAACCCCACGTAACCCAAACCGATTAAACATATTTTCATGCAACGCTTTCAAATCAAGAAAAGTTTTCGATATTATCACAGAGAGGATAAAGAGACGGCGAAATTTGCGGGCAAAGGCGGAGCGCGGTCGGTCGAAGCAAGGCGTTTTTGCGCGTTTTTTTGCCTTTTATTCGCAACTTTAAGCCTTGCGTTTCTATGATATACGCGTGCCGTTTAGGACGCGACGCTCAATGTTAAAGGAGAATCTTGTCTGACCCTTATAGTAGGCGCGAGGTTAACCCTCGATGACCTTTCTGCTTGTATATCTGTTATCGGCGCTGATTATCTCGTTTATATGCTCGATTTTAGAGGCGGTTTTGCTCTCGACGACATTCAGCTATATTCAATCGCTTAGCAAGAGCAATCCAAGCGCCGCCTCCGCGCTTAAAAGAGTCAAGAAAGACGTAGATAAGTCAATTTCCGCGATTCTTACGTTAAATACGTTCGCGCATACGATCGGCGCGGCGGGAGTAGGCGCGGAAGCGCAAAAGCTCTTTGGCGACAAATATATGGCGCTTACGTCGGTTATTTTAACGCTTTTAATCCTCTACCTTTCGGAGATCGCGCCTAAGACGATTGGCGCGAGATATTGGAAAGCCTTTGCGCCCGCGTCGGCGAAAATTATCGTCGCGCTTATTACGATCACCTATCCTTTTACGCTGCTTGCGACGTTAATCAGCAGGCTTTTTGGCAAGGATAGCGCTCACAGCCACAAAATTAGCCGCGACGAGATATTAGCGATTACGGAGCTTGGCGAGCAGAGCGGCGCGGTGCGCGAGCAGGAAGCCGATCTAATTGAAAACCTAATGACGCTTGATGCGGATAAAGTAAAAGATATTTTAACGCCTCGCAGCGTAGTTTTTGCGCTGCAGAAAGATATAAGCGTCGGCGCGGCGGCGAAAAAACCGGATATTTTTGTTCGATCGCGCGTTCCCGTATATGATCAGAGTATCGACGACGTAATCGGCGTGGTGCATAGCAAAAAGATAATGGAAGAGGAGATACTAGAGCATAGCGATCGTAAAATAGAGGAAATTATGTTGCCGATCTTTCGTATCTCCGAAAACATTCCCGTTTTGAAGGCGCTCGATCTATTTATACGCCGTAAAGAGCATCTGTTTTTGGTGATTGACAACTACGGACAGACCGCTGGAATCGTTACTTTGGAGGACGCGATCGAGCAACTTCTGGACGTTGATATTATGGACGAATACGATCAGGTGGAAGATATGCAGGAGTTTGCGAAACTCAAAATGAAAAACGGGCAGAGGACTCGCGTAAGCAAGCCTTCGGACAAAAGCTAAACGGCGTTTCTTGACGCTCGCTATCGACGCCGTTTTGTTTGCGCTTCGCCGATAATTTATTGGCAAATCGGCGCGATTATGCCCAGCCTCGCGCTCGCATATATTGAGATTTGCTAAACTATGCAATAATAATTATAAGGAAACGCGATGAAGGTTTATAAAACAAAGCAAGATTTAATAGACGAAATTAACAAAACCTATAATTTGTTTATTGCGGAATTTGCCGAAATAAACAATAAAGACATTCACGAAAGAGTTATAGGAATCGATAAAACTCCGTCTGAAGCGCTGGCGTATCAAATCGGTTGGCTTAATTTGCTACTATCTTGGGAAAAGGACGAGTTAGCCGGTAAAAAGGTCGAAACGCCCGCGCCTAATATGAAATGGAACGAGATTGGGAAGTTGCATCGGCGTTTTTACGATGCGTATAAACAATTATCTTTGTCGGAATTGCTGAAAAAATTTGATAGCGGCAAAAACGATTTTGTTGATTGGATCGGCTCGTTAGACGAGAAGGTTTTATTTGGCGAAAATCAACGAAAGTGGGCAAGCTCGACGCCAAGTAAATGGCTGGTATGGAAGTGGCTTCACATCAATTCGGTCGCCCCGTTTATGAGTTTTCGAGGAAAAATCAGAAAGTGGAAAAAAGCAAAATGTATCAGCGCCGTTTGACGTCCTCTCGCAAGCCGGATTTATCGGTCGTAATCATCCTCGTTACCTTTTGACGACGCAACCTTATCGGCGCTTGATCGCAAGGTAAGTTTAAACATAGCTTTTAATATTGTTTGCGGTTGGCGTAAATACCTATATCTTGCTCGCATTTTTTTGGGGTAGGTTTGCCGCTCTAGCAAAGAGCGACGTTAGGAATGGTCTATATTTTTATTGGTGCGGTCGAGAGGACTCGAACCTCCACGGGTCGCCCCGCCGCCGCCTGAAGACGGTGCGTCTACCAATTCCGCCACGACCGCATATTTGAAGGGCGCGATTATAGCCTGTCCGCGCTTACGCGCGTTCGGTTTTCGCGCTTGTCGATACCGCCGCTTCTTGAAGTTTTTATCGCCTTCAAACAAAGCGCTTTTAAAATCGCCGACAAATTACATTCAAGCGCCATTCGACGCGAGACGGCTATTTTCGCGCAAAAACGCCGCTTAAAGGCTTAACGCGACCTTTAAGCAAAAACGCGCCGTTTTACCGACCGCTAAAGACGCAAAAGCGGCTACAAACCGACTCGGCGCGTAATATCGTTTTGCGCCTTTTAAAAGCGGATCGCGGCTCGATCGGCTATTATAGGGCAAAACGGCGCGCTATGCTTCGCCGCCGTTCATCGCTTCGGCGCGGATTAAAACCTCTTTGGCGCCAAGCGCAAATAGTTTATCGGCGAGCGCTTTGCCGAGCGTTTTATAACCGCCGCGCTCGCCGCGAACTTCCGCCGTTAGCGTTTCCTTGCCGTTTGGTAGTCCGACTATGCCTCGCGCGTAAATCAAGCCGTCGTCGAATAGCTCCGCGCATACGCCGATCGGAGCTTGACAGCCGCCCTGCAACCTATCGACAACATCGCGTTCAATCGCGCTCTCTATCGCGGCGCGATCGTCGGTAATTGGAGCGATTAGCTCGCGCGTCGGCGAGTTTGCGGCGCACTCCAAACCCAAAACGCCCTGTCCCATCGCGGGCAACATAATATCGGTTTCGAACGGGCGGGCGTATCTAACCGCGCTCGTCAATTCTAGCCGCTGTAATCCCGCCGCCGCTAATACTATCGCGTCGAAAAGACCGTTTTTGAGCTTATCTAAACGGCTTTGCACGTTGCCGCGCAAACTTTTAATAGTTAGATCAGGACGCTTAAATAGCAGTTGCATTCGCCTGCGTAGCGAAGTCGTGCCGACGATTGCGCCTTGCGGCAGACTCTCTAGCGAATCATATTTCTCGCTAAGCAGGCAATCTCTGCGATCGGCTCGCTTGGTTACGCCGGCTAAAACCAACCCTTCGGGCAGGCGCGTCGGCAGGTCTTTAAGGCTATGCGCGGCTAGATCGGCTTCGCCGCGCAAAATCGCCTCTTCTAGCTCTTTAACAAACAACCCTTTGCCGCCTATTTTGGACAGCGGCGTATCCAAAATAACGTCGCCTTTGGTTTTGAAAACCTTAATCTCCACTTCAAGATCGCCGTAAAAGGCTTTCAGCAGCGAAGCGATATGGTTTGCCTGCCACAGCGCAAGCTCGCTACCGCGAGAGGCGATCGCGAGCTTTCTCACTTTGCGTTTAACGAATTTACGATCTTTTGCGTCTCTTGGCGCTTTGGATCAAATTTGCCGTTGACAAAGATCGACGGCGTGGACATAATCAGCAGTTCGGAAACGGCTTTTTGATCGATATTATAATGTTGCAACACCGCCGGCGTATTAACGTCCTTTAACTCGTATTTAGTCCCAAAAGTTTCGTTGAAGACGTTTAACGCCAGCAGATCGTCGCCCGTCTTAACCGTGAAGTCGGTTTCATACATCGCGCGCTCGGCGTTTTTGTTTCCCGCCAAGCGAGAGGCGATCGCCGCTTTCATCAGCGTTGGAGCGACGCTGTGCGTAGGCATCGCGTAGTAATACAGGGCGATCTTGTCGGGGTTTTCGCTCGCCGCCTTTAATAAAGTCGGCATTGTTTGACGGCAAGCGGGACAGAGCGGATCGCTAAAAATAATCAATTTGTTCGCGGCGTTCTCGTTGCCCGCTATAAGATGATCGGCGCGGTAATGCTCCGCCTTAATATCGCCTTTGATCTCAAACTTAAGCGAATCGCCGTTTTCCAAGCGAATAATGTCGGGGACAATGTGATCTTTGCCCGCAAACCAAACGACGGTATCCGAAATCTCGCGCGTTTGCGTTCCCTGCTTAACGTCTATATCCCAAACCATAGCGATCGCTTCCCAACCCTCTATCTCTTTGATCGGATAGCGTTTGATCACGCGAGCCGATTTCAACGCGGCGTTAGGATTGTTCTGCAGGCTTAAACGCGCCGTCTCGATCAGCTTTTCGTCGCTAACGGTTTTATGTTTGCCGTTTTCGATTGTTTGCATATCGTGCGTGATAAAACCTTTATAGACGTAAATCGCGCCGCCTTGACTTAGCGGGATCGTCTGTCCTTTAGGCGTAAAGGTGATGTTTATATCCAACTTTTCCCAATTTTTTAGCCCTTTGATCGCCTCGCGTTTGATTACGCGCGAGCTATTAAAGACGACGTTTGGATTGCGCTCTAAAATGCGCGCATAAAATCCCTCGATCTCTTTGTTGGTAGCCGCGAACGCGACGCCGTTTAGCAGTATAAGCCCTGCCGCCAATATCTTTTTCATCTTTGCTCCTTTATCCAATCGACGACGCGATCGGCTTCTACAACGACGCGCTCGCCGCTTTTGCGGACTACGATCTCAACCTTCTTATCGGCGGCGAATTTGCCGACGATAACGGCGTATGGAAAGCCTATCAACTCAAAATCGTTCATTTTTACTCCAAAACCGACCGCGCGCTCGTCGAGTATTGTATCTACTCCCTCGTGAGTTAATCGTGAATAGAGTTCCTCGGCTAAGCGCGTTTGCGTTTCGTCTTTCGCGGCGCCCACGATCAGATCGACCGCGTAAGGCGCGATCGCCTCGTTCCACACGCACCCTTTTTCGTCGCCGTTTGCCTCGATCGCCGCGGCGATCAGGCGACTTACGCCAATGCCGTACGTCCCCATAACAAACGGCTTAGCCTTGCCGTTTTCGTCCAAAAAAGTCGCGTTTAGCGGTTTGGAGTAGCGATCGCCAAGCTGAAAGATATGTCCTATCTCTATTCCCGATCGGCTAACGAGCTTCGCGCCGCAAACGGGACAGCGATCGCCGTCTTGAACCGCTATCAGATCGGCGAAAACGCGGTTTGCGCCGACGATCGCGCCCGCGAGGTGTTTATCCTTTTTGTTCGCTCCGCAGAACATATCGGTTTCGTTCTCCAGTTCGCGATCGACTACCGCTAAAACCCCTTCGCTTTCGCAGTCTAAGCCGATAAATCCGGCTACGATCCCGTATTTGCCCAGCACGGCGGCGTCCGCGTCGGTTAGCTCGTTAGCGCCGATCGCGTTTAACGCTTTAGTCTCCTCTAACTCGTCCGATCCGCGAATAAAAAAGATCGCGATCTTCTCGCCGTCGTCAAATAGCGCTTTTTTGGCGATCGCTTTGATCGTTTTATACGCGGGAATCTTCAAAAACGCCGTAAGCTCGGCGATCGAGGCGATATTTGGCGTGTCGATTTCTCCCGCACGATCGCTTGTGAAAGACGGGTAGGTTGGTTTAACGCGTTTAGCCGCCTCTACGTTAGCGCCGTATTCGCATTTTTCGCAGCATAAGATCGTGTCCTCGCCCGCGTCGGCGAGCGCCATAAACTCCTTGCTGCCGCTGCCGCCAATCGCGCCGCTATCGGCTTCGACTACGCGAAAATCAAGTCCGATTCGACGAAAAACGCGCTTATAGGTCTCCTCCATTAGGCGAAACTCGCGCAACATATCCTCGCGATCGGCGTGAAAACTATAGCCGTCTTTCATCAAAAATTCGCGCCCGCGCATCAAGCCAAAGCGCGGGCGCGCCTCGTCGCGGAATTTTAGGTTAATCTGATAAAGGTTAAGAGGCAACTGCTTATAGCTCGCAACGCGTCCGCGAACAAGATTGACCATAGCCTCCTCGTGCGTGGGACCTAGCACAAACTCGCCGCCTTTGCGATCTTTGAAGCGCAACAACTCCTTGCCGTATTTGGAAAACCGCCCCGATTCGCGCCAAAGATCGGCGGGCGTTACGAAGCCCAAGCCGACCTCTTCGCAACCCGCTTTATCCAACTCCTCTTTGACGATCGCGCGAATCTTGTCTAAAACTCGCTTGCCAAGCGGCATATAGTCGTAAACGCCCGCCGCTTGAGCGGATATAAAACCGCCGCGTAGCAGATATTTGTGACTCGTCAATACGGCGTCTTTGGGCGTTTCTTTTACCGTGCGGATAAAGGCTCGTGAAAAACGCAAGATTATTTTCCTTCTAAATCGAATATATCTTTGATAACGTCCGCCACCGTTTCGCTGTTTTGTTTGTCCATCGCTAAACGAAGCGCCACCGTCGGCGCGTGCAAAAATCGTTTGAAGGCGCCGTGTAGAATAAGTTCGACGCTTTGAACGCGTTCTTTTGGAACAAAGCCTTTTTTAGCGGCGCGTTCAAGCTCGATTCTACAGGCGTCTTGCGCTTTGTCGCGCAGAGCTTTTATCAGCGGATCGGCGCCTAACGAGCTAAGCCAGCCGAAGAAATTCTCCACGTATTCGCCGACGATCCTATACGCTTTCGCCGCCTCTTCCTCTCTTAGGTTCATGTTGGTTTGAACGATTGTTTGCAGATCGTCCACCGCGTAAACTTTGATGTTTTCATCGTCGATAGCGCCTATGTCGCGCGGCACGGCTATATCAAACCAGTAGCGCGTGAAATCGACGCTCTCCACGATCTCCGGATTGATTATAGTGTGCGGCGCGCCCGTGGCGGTAAACAGCAGCTTGCGCGAGTTAATAAGACGCGGGAGTTTCGCGAACGCCGCCGCCTCGACGCCCTCGCCAAGCTCTTTGGCGAACTCTTCGGTCTTTTCTAGATCGCGTCCCACGACGACGACTTTGGCTTTCGCGCCGATAAGATGCAAAGCGGCTAAGCGGCTCATCTCGCCGGCGCCCACGACGACCGCCGTTACATCCTCTAACGATCCGCCGAGCAACTCTCTGGCTTGAGCGACCGCCGCGCTAGAAACCGACACGGGGTTTTTGCCGACCTCCGTGCTTGATCGCACCGCCGCCGCGCATCGCATCGCGTGATCGCTTACGGCGCGAAGCCGTTTGCCGACGAAACCGCGCTCGAAAGCGAACTTAAAAGCCTCTTTGAATTGCCCCGCGATCTGCGATTCGCCTACCACCACGCTTTCTAAACCGCTTGCCACGCTAAATAGATGGCGCGCCGCGCCCTCGTCCTCGTAGCTGTGAGCGCGCCCGTCAAGTTCCACGCGATCCACGCCGCTTTCGTCGTGAAGCGCGTCTAAAGCGTCGCTTAACGCGACGTGCAGATCGGCGGCGGTTACGATTAGCTCCACTCTATTACACGTAACAAGCATCGCGGCTTCGCCGATAGAGGCTTTAGACGTAAGCGTTTTTAAAATTCGTTCCTGACGCGCCGCGTCGAAAGCGAATCGTTCTCGAACCGCTATGTCGGTATTTTTGTATGAGATTGAGATTAGTAAGTAACGCATCGACGTTATTATAGCGCCTATTTTATACGGCTGACAAGCGTTTTTGCTAGGGATAGCAGTTCGCCGTCGTTTTCGACTAAACCTTTCGCTTCCTCTAGCAGTTTATTCGCGTATCGACGGCTTTTGTCGATCGAACCTGATTGATGTAGCGCCGTTTTTAACCAATTCGCGTCGCTTTTTGTTAGTTTTTTTCTAAACAGCGAGACCAATTTTTGCCTTTCGCTTTTGTCGGCGCTATGATAAAAATCGATTAGCGGCAGAGTAACCTTGCCTTCGCTTAGATCGTTAAGCGCGGGTTTGCCAAGCGTCGCCTCGTCTTGAGTGATGTCCAAAATATCGTCTATTACCTGAAACGCGATTCCAAGCAGAGCGCCAAAACGTTTAAAACGCTCGCGGTTTTCGCCCGCTAAGATCGCCGCCGATTCGCAGGCGGCTTCGATCAAAGCCGAAGTTTTAAGATAAATCATATTTTCATATTTTTCGCGATCGGAGTTAAACGATTTAGACAGCTCCGAATCCAGATATTCGCCGTATGAAAGTCTAGCTACGGCTTCGCCGACGATTTTTGCTATCGTTTCGCCGAGTTCTACGAGTTTCGCGAAGGCTCTCGCGTAAAAAATATCGCCGACCATAACCGCTTTTTTGGCGCCGTCGGTTATAAATACGGAGGGCGCGCCGCGTCTAGTTTTGGCGTTGTCGATAATATCGTCGTGAAGCAAGCTCGCAAGGTGAATCGTTTCTATGATCGCGCTTAACAAAAAGCGTTTATCGCTATCCTTGGCGATCGCGCAAATCAAGCGGCTTCTTAACTGTTTGCCCGCCGGAATTTTATCTACATAATCCCTGATCGGCGGCTCGAAAAATCCGCTTATTATACTATTGATTTCGTTCATTAAAACCCTTTTTAACGGTTACTAGTCCTTGCGCGTCGGATAGATACAGGCGCATATTCGATACGTTGCGATCGAGATCGAATCCTTCAAATACGATCATAATATACGGACGCGGCGGCGTTGCGTCGGGGCTGGTTTTAACGGGTATCTTGATCGCGTTGAGTTTATAGTCGTCGTAGAGGATCGTCTGATATGGAAAATGATCGTATTTGATCAGCGAAACCAATCCGTTGTTATGAAAAAGCGACCACCTAAAAGTCAGTATATTTTCGTTGACTTCAAATACGGCGAATTCGTCTTTTTTTAAGCTAAACGACTCGCTATGCGCCCAATCTATCGCCGATAGATTTATCGTAAGCAAAAAACCTAATAATAGCTTCCTCATCTTTCGCTTCCGCTTGCTATTCGCGCCATAATCTCAATCATCTTGTCGTTGCGATCGCCGCAGAGATCGAGTAGCGCCAATATCTCCGCTTTGACGATCTGCCGATCGCCGTTAAATAGCATATCGAAAAACCGCTCGGTTATATCGCCGCTAAATAGATCGTCGGGAAATATCGCGTCAAGGTCCATCAATAAAGCCGCTTTTTCTTTAAGACTAAGATACGTTTATAAGAGTCGATTATCTTTTGCGGATCTATTTCGCCGCTTTCCACGGCTTGTTTAACGATAGTTAAAGCCTTTTGAGGTATATCGGGGTCTTGCGTAAGCATATTGGAAAAAATCAGCGCGTCGTCGCCGGCGTTGATCGCTCTTACCAGCGTTTCGTTGAGATCGAAATATTGCGTAATCGCTCCCATCTGCAGATCGTCGCTTATAATTACGCCGATGAAACCGGCGGCGCGCAAGCGATCAATATGCTTTCGCGAAAGCGAAGCGGGCAGTTCGTCTATGTCGCGGTCGATAACGTGAGAGATCATCGTCGCGCGCGCCAAATTCGCGTTTATAAGCGTTTTGAACGGAATTAACTCCTTCTCCTCGTAAGCGCCCGTAGCGTCCGCTTGCTCTACGTGCGGATCGGCTTTGGCGCTGCCGTGTCCGGGGAAATGTTTTAGGGCGGTTAGTATGCCGCAAGAGTCGTGCGCCTGTATAAACCGCTTGGCGAATTCAGCCGCTTTGATAGGATCGGAGCCAAAACTGCGCTCGTCGCTCGCTATTACGCTCTCGCCATTTTCCAGATCGACTACCGGCGCGAGGTTAAAATTGATTCCGTATCCGCGCAATTCGCACGCGAGGTTGCGATATACGGCGCGCGCGCCGTTTAGCGTCCCTTTGCCTATTTGTTTCGCGGACGGATACTCGCTAAAGCCTTTTTTAGAGTTTAGCCGCTGAATCTTGCCGCCTTCTTGATCTATCATTATCCATAGCGGCGGGTTAGAGCCGACCGAGTAATGAAGGGCGCGCGTAAGCGCCTCAAGCTGCAAAGGATCTTTAACGTTGCGAGCGTAGATAATCACGCCCCCGATCTCGCCGTTTTTGATTTGGCGTATGACAAGTTTCGACCACTCGTCCTTCGCGCTTTGCCCTTCAAAACCTACGATAATCATCTGCCCTATCATCTTTTCCAAAGGCGCGGGGTATTTCGCGCTCGCGGGGCGGGTTTGATCGGTTTGCGGCGTTTGAGCGCTCGCCAGATAAAGCGCCAGCGAAAACGCAAACAAAGCGCGAAACGTCATAGTTTTTCCCAAACGGTTCGACCGACGAGATCCATCACTCCTACGCCGATAGCGCTTAACCTCTCTCTTATCGCGTCGGCTAAGGCGTAGTCCCCGTTCGCCTTCGCCTTCGCGCGATCGGCTATCAGCTTTTCGATCTCGTTTTTATCCTCCGCGCTCACTCCCCACTGAAACCATTCGTAAGGGTCGCTAGCGCCTACGCCGAGCAGATCGCAAATCAATTTTAGGTTGCCGCTAAACGCCGCTTTCGCCGCCTTATCTTTTGGATTTTTATCCAGCAGATCGTTTGCTCGCGCGATCATATCGTCGATAAGCGCCAACGCCTTAGATATATTCAGATTGTCGCGCAAAGCGTCGATTAGATCGTCTTTAAAAGAGGGTTCGGGCTCGGCGGCGCTCGTATCGACGCGTTTTTTGAGGCGATAAATGCGATCAAGACGCTTTTTGCTCGCGTTTAGATCGCTGTAATTGTAGTTTAAGCCCGCTCGATAGTGAACGCTCATCAGGTAAAACCTAAGCGCTTCGCCTTGAAAGATCGTCAGCGCGTCTTTAATAAAAAAGCTGTTGTTAAGCGATTTGCTCATCTTGCGCCCGTCGATTCTCACAAAGCCGTTGTGCATCCAGTATTTTGCGAGCGTTACGCCGTATCCGCATTTGGTCTGAGTCGCCTCGTTTTCATGGTGCGGAAAAAACAGATCGTCGCCGCCGCCGTGAATATCGCACGCGTATTTAGCGCCTAGGCGAAATAGATGCGTCTGCGCCATAGCGGAGCATTCCAAATGCCAGCCAGGGCGACCTCTGCCAAAAGGCGAATCGTAGCCCGCGCGCTCGTTATCCTTTGCCGCTTTCCAGAGGGCGAAATCGCGCGATCCGAGCTTTTGCTCCGCCGAAACTCTCGTTTGCGTATCCTCTTGCGTTTCGCCTGAAAGCAAACCGTATTCGGGATATTTGGCGGTTTCAAAGTATATATCGCCGTTTGGCGTTTTATACGCCGCGCCTTTTTTAAGCAGCCTGTCGATCAGATCGATCATCTGCGGTATATGCTCGGTAGCTTTCGGCTCTATTGTGGGCGGCAAAACGCCCAGCGCGTTCAGATCGCTTCGGTAGCGATCGGAGTAAAAATCCGTAATTTCGCCGAGCGATTTGCCCGTTTGAGCCATTTTGTTCAAAATCTTGTCGTCTATGTCGGTAATATTGCGCGCGAAAGTTACCTTGTAGCCAAGACAGGTTAAAACGCGTCTAAGCAGATCGAAGCTAATAGCGCTTCTTGCGTGTCCTAAGTGCGAATCGTCGTAAACGGTCGGACCGCACACGTAAATACGCGCCTCGTTTTCAAATTCAGGCGCGAATTCGACCTTGCTTCTTAAATGAGAATCAAATAGAAAAAACCGCTTCACCCAAAAAACCCTCGATAATTTACGGCTAACTTAAATCCCTCGATCGCGAGCGCCTCCAACGCAACGGCGATCGCGAGCGCAAAAACTAATTTGGCGCGAATCATACCCAAAACCGTCTGCCAACCGAGAGCCTTCGCGCTCAAAAACAGCAAAATTACGCCCGTCAGCGCGCCGGCGAGGGCAAGACCGCTAACGCCGAGCGGCTTAATAAAAGCAAGCGAAAACAGAATGTTAAACCCAAGCGCTATAGCGCTGTTCTTTGCCGCCAGTCCCTGCCTAGCGGTGGAGTATAGCCAAAGCGAAAATAGCCGCGCCAAACCAAACGGCGTAAGTCCGATCATATAGATCGCCAATATATTCGCCGCGGCGCTCGTATCGGCGCGCGCGAATTTACCTCGCTCAAACAGTAGCCAGATAATCCCGTCGCTCAAAAGCGCGCCGCCCAACGCGCTCAAAGACAGCAAAAAGGCGAGCAACCAGAAGTTTTTGCTAAGCAACCTTTTTGATTCGCCCATATCGCCGCGTTTGATCGCCTTTGCGATCGCGGGGAAAAGCGCCATCGAAACGGCGATGGCAAAGAGCGCCAGCGGCAGTTGAAATATGCGGTTGGCGTAATAGAGATAGCTTACGCTTCCGACGGCTAAAAACGTGGCTAAAAGCGTATCTAAAAACGCGGAGACATAGGCGGTGGACGCGCCGAAGACGGCGGGAAAAAAGGCTTTGTAGAAACGATCGGTATCGGCTTTGGAGTCGCGTTTTTTCTTGAAGCCGCCAAGCAGCATAGCGCCAAGCCTCTTGCCTTTTAGCGCCGCGATATGCAATAAAAGCTGTAGCGCGCCGCCTATCAAAACGCCGAAACTTAGAAACCAGACGATTGTCTTCTCGTTTTCGCCGCGCGCGATAATTAGCGCGATAATCATCGAAACGTTTAGCAGCGCGGTTGAAAACGCCGGCGCGGCAAAGCTGTTGCGATAGTGCAGTAACGCCGCTAGAAACGAGATCAAAAACACAAAATCCAGATACCAAAAATTCACGGCGACAAAAGGCGCGGCGGTCTTAATAGTAGCTTCGTCGAAACCAAGCGCGATCGCCGCCGTCAGATATTCGCTAAAGATCGTCGCTAAAAGCGACAAGATCAAAACGGCGCAGAAAATTCTCAAAAACACGTTTACGCTGAACGCGCCTTTGTATTTAGCGGCGACAAACGACGGCAGAAACGCCTGCGTAAAAGCGCCGTCCGCAAATACGCTCCTGAACAAATTCGGGATTTTGATCGCGACAAAGAAAATATCCGAATAGATATTCGCGCCTAGAATTGAAGCTGTGGTAAAATCTCGCGCAAAACCGGCGACGCGAGAGACCAAAATCCCCGTCGAGTTGGTAAATATGCCTTTCAATTCAGCCCTTTTTGGCGATTGTAGCAAAGGCTTGTATAAAGGCGGTTACTTGCCAGATAGCGAAGAAGGTTTAGAAAAGAAATCGACCGAATCGGGCGGCGTAGCGGCGCGTTTTTTGAACGCGAATACGATAGAAACCGACAACATACCCGCCGCGCTCAAAGAGAGCGCCAATCGTTATGGCTTGAAAACGTCGCAGATCGATTTTCAGATCCAAAGCGCGACGACCTTTGTCAAGTTTCCGGAGTCCGCCGTTCCGTGCGAGCTGACTCCGGCGATGATTGGCAGGCTTAGCGACGCGGAGCTACTGATCGACGGCGATTTCGCGATCAAGCAGATATATACGGCATCTTTCACTCCGGCGCCTATGGAGCGGGATAGGCAGATAATCGCGGAGGTCGCCGCCAACGGCGCGAGAACCAAAGCGACGGCGACTATTATGCCCGCCAGCAAAATACGCGCTTTTTCTTCCGTTAGAGAGTATCTTATCGACGAGTTGAATAAACTGAAATTGCGATACGGGATGATCATAGGTTTGCGCGAAGGCAGTATGAAGGACGATATAGCGGTTTTAGTCAACAAGATTCGCATTCACGATTGCGTTCCGGAGCCTTTCAAAGTTACGCTGTGCGACTGGGTCGCGCCGTCGCCGACGATCAACGCCAATCTGCTTTTGCATTTCAAAGACAAAGATCGTCAGGCGCCAAAAGAGAGCGATCGTATAGACTACGCCGATCGCGGCTTTATAAAAACGGTCGAAACCGGCGAGTTGTTGATCGAGTATATCAAGCCCAAAAACGGAACGGCGGGGCGCGATTTTCGCGGCGGGTATATTCCGGTTCTTAAAGCCAGAAAAGAGTTCTTTCCTATACGCGAAGTCGATAGCGAAGCGATCGATACGCGCGAGAGCGATCGCGCTATCGGCTACTACGCGAAGCGCAGCGGATACGTTGCGTATAAGAGCGCCAGAGGCGGCAGCCTCTCTATCGGCGATACGATCGAGGTGGAAAGCGTCGATTTCAAGACTACGGGCAATATCCAAGCGGGGTTGGATCGCGAGATAAAAATCCGCATCGAGGGCGAAGACGCTTCCGAAGATCATATAGGTCCAAATACCAAGATTGAAGCCAGCGAGATAGCGCTTGCGGGCAGCGTGGCTAACGGGGCGCAAGTCAAAGCGGTGAAAGTTTCCGTGGCGGGTCAAACCCATAGCACAAGCTCCATCGTCGCGGAAAGCGCCTTGATCGGCGTTCATAAGGGGATGCTAGAAGCCAAAACGGTTAAAATCGACCGTCTCGAACATGGACGGGTAAGCGCGGACGACGTGGAGATTGAGCTGGCGATCGGGGGTATGATTTGGGCGCGGAGGATTGTGATCGGCGTTTTGCGATCGCACGCGACGCTGATCGCCAGCGAACGGATAGAGATTAAACGGCTTGCGGGCGGCGAGAATCATATATATATTGAAGCCGCCGCGAACGCCGCCGATCGTAAACGGCTTGAAACGTTGATGACGGAAAGCAAGGCTTGTAATCGCGAGGCGAACGCCGCTTTTCGCAAATACGACAAAAAACGCGCGATACTCTTGAGAAACAAAGCGCAGTTCGATCAGTTGCGCGAGCGGGTGGAGAGCGATCGCTTGGCTGGTAAAAATTCGCCGTTGGCGTTTGTCGAGCGCTATAACCGCTATATCGAAGAGATGAAAAACGCGCGCGCGCTCAAAGAGGAGTGGGAGAGCGCGCAAAGCAAGCAAGAGGAGTTGCAAGACGAATTGAGCTTGATTCAAAACCGCGTGCTAAACGCCGTTGTGATCAACAAGGATATATGGCGCAATTACAACGAAATCCGTTTTCGCCTGCTCAGTCCGCCAAAAGAGCTGCTTTTCGTGCCGAAAGAGAATAGCCGCGCCGGAGAGATTAGGCTGGAGATTAGCGGCGTGGAAGATTACGCGATCAAGGCGATAGAGTGATTAGCGCGATCGAAGGCGAGATTATCGCTAAAGAGCCAAACTATTGCGATATTATGACCTCCTGCGGCGTGGCGTATAGAGCTTTTATCTCGCTAAACACATACGCGGCGCTCGATAAGGCGCGCGCGCGACTGCTGACCTCGTTGATCTCGCGCGAGGACTCTATGACCTTATACGGCTTTGCGAGCGAAGCCGAACGCGCTTTGTTCGAGGTTCTAATAAAGGTAAGCGGCGTGGGACCAAAGAGCGCGATAGCGATTTTATCGACTTTCACGCCCGCGCAATTTGCGGAGGCGATCGCAAACGGCGACGAGCGGCTTTTGACCAGAGCGCCCGGCGTCGGCAAAAAAAGCGCCGGCTTGATGATTGTGCAACTCGGCGGCAGCCTAAGCAAAATAAGCGGCGGCGGCGAAAGCGCGGCTGGCAAAGCGGCGCAGGCGTTAGAAACGTTGGGATTTAATCCGCGCGAGATCGCGCAAGCGCTGGCGAAGTGCGCGTCCTCCGACGTCTCAAGCCTCGTTAAGGAGGCGCTTAAATTACTGAAAAAGTCCTAAAGCCGCTCTAGCGGGCGTCGAAAAGAGAAGTTGGCGCGTTGTTTCGCGTAGGCTGGCGCGGCGATCGCGGCTATTTACGCGCGAAGCGATGCGCTACTTTTGCGCGATAACCGCAAAGCGTAGCCGCAAATTTGCAA
>JAIRNH010000041.1 GCA_031258155.1 Helicobacteraceae bacterium
TTCAAGTTAAACGGCGACGATAAGAAGCTCAAGATCAAATACGGTAATACGTTATCGAGACAGAAAAAGCTCTTTTTCAAACTCTCTAGGGAGTTTAAGCAAGATAGAGACGCGGACTATTGAGTTTTGACTACGATAGGAGCGATCAAAGAGTTTTGCAAAGAAAGAGGCGTTGAGTATATAGATGGTTTAACGCTTGTTATGGAAGCGGTCAAATACGCCTCGAAATCCAGAAACAGCGTCTATCCGTTTGTAGAGGAGCGCGGCGATATAGGCTTCTACGCTCAGTCTATTTCGGGAGATCGTAGAGCGATCAATATGAAACCCGCCGTCTTGCAAAAAGCCGTTAAACGACTAGAAGATAGACGGTATAGGACGCTTGAACCGTATCGTCCAGCGTAATTTCGCCGACCTTCACTGAATTGGGATCGACTCCTACGTTTGGAATCCATTGCGAACCGGGCTTAAACCGGATTTTCGCAGATTTCCATTTTGGGGAGTAGCTAATCTCTACCGGAACAAACATTGTCTCGCCTATTTTTGCGGGTTCATCCAAAGGCAAGATAAAAGCTCTCGGCTCATAAAACGGTTCAGTTCCAAAAGCGTTAGTGAACGTCGAGAACGCCAAAAACAAGGCTACAAGCCAGCCGTTAAGCGCGCTTTTAGCCCGTCGAACGCGTCGCATTGCAATCCCCTTACGCGTAATCAAAAATATGGCGGTAGTTCCGCTATAAGTTTAGTTTAATACGTTTGCGAAAAGAGCTCTGACGCGAGTTGTTTGGCGATTATTGATTACGATAAGCGAAACGGCGATAAGGGCGGTCTGAAACCTATCGTAAAGCGCCGCGAGCGAAACCCGCGCTCTACGCGGCTTTTTAAGTAAGACGATATTTTTTGCCGCCGCGTAAATTTGACGCTAAAGTTTTTTGGTATAATACAACTATATAAACTCAAAAAGTAAATAATCTTCGTGCGATGATAAAGGAATCCTAATGTCGGAAAAAAAAGCCAAGAACGATCCGCTTAAAACGCTGTTTGAAAGCGTAAAAGGCGCGATAGCCACCTACGAGCAGATAGCCAAACTATGCTCCAAGCAGCCAAACGCCGCGTTAGCTAAGAAGGTTTTGGAATACGCGAAAAAATATAAGGTTTCGCTACTAACCAACGCCGAAGTCGTAGGGCATAAAAATCGTCAGGACGCTAAACTCCATCAAGAAAAACTTAAAAAACTTCAAGAGAAGGGGGGCGAGGACGATAGCGACATTATAAAAGAGCGCGAACTGCTAGAATGGAGCCGATCCGATTCGCCCGTCAGAATGTATCTGCGCGAAATGGGGCAGATTTCGCTACTCACGAAAGAGGAGGAGATCGAAATATCCAAGCAGATCAAAAACGGCGAGGATATGATTATCGACGCGGTTTGCTCCGTATCGTATTTGCTTGACTTTATTATCGATTACAAAGAGGCGCTAATTAACCGCGAGCGGCGCGTAAAAGAGCTGTTTAAGAGCTTTGACGACGAAGACGACGAGTTGGACGAAGAGAGCGACAACGACGCGGAGGAGCAGCTTCACGCCGAAGAGTCCGCCGAAAAACCCGCCAACAAAAAAGACAACAAGCGCGTAGAAAAAGTGCTTGAGAGTTTCAACGCGCTGGAAAAAGCGAAAAAAGAGTGGGAAAAAACCAGCCGTAAAGAGGCGTTGTCACAAGAGGACGAAACCGCTAGAACGCTAGCTTTTCTTATGAACGCGTTTAAGAAAAACGCGGTTAAAGAGAAGCTGCTAGAGCTTGGTCCGACAAGCAAACTTATCAACGAGCTTGTCCGCGCTATGGAAACGAGCCTTAAAAGCGAGGCGCATTTTGAGCGCGAACTAAAAAGGCTGGAGTATCGTCTGCCGTTATTTAACGATAACCATCGTATTTTGCACCAGCAGCTTTTAAAAAAAATAACGAGTATGAGCAAAGAGGAGATCGCTTCGGTAGCGCCAGAAGCTACTATGGTAAATATCTATATGGATATTAAAAAGCTCATATGGACAAAAGAGGCGGGCAAAGCGCAGTTTAATTTAGACGAAGAGGGGCTAAAATCTATACTAGAGCAGATTAAGCGCGGCAAACGAATTAGCGACGCCGCCAAAGCGAGAATGTCTAAATCAAACCTGCGCCTTGTCGTGTCCATAGCCAAACGATACACCAATCGCGGACTGCCCTTTTTGGATCTCATTCAAGAGGGCAATATCGGATTGATGAAGGCGGTCGATAAGTTTGAGTATAAACGCGGCTTTAAGTTCTCCACATACGCCACATGGTGGATTAGACAGGCGATCAGCCGCGCGATCGCGGATCAGGCGCGCACGATTCGTATCCCAATCCATATGATCGAAACGATCAACCGCATCAATAAAGTTATTCGCCAATTCCTTCAAGATCACGGCAAAGAACCCGACGAGGATACGATCGCCAAGATGGTCGGCTTGCCGCCGGAGAAGATAAAAGGCGTGATTAAAATTACAAAAGAGCCGATCAGCCTTGAGGCGCCTATTGGCGCCGACGACGATGGAAAATACATCGACATCGTGGAGGACTGGACGTCGGAAAATCCGGTTGTCTCGGCTCTAAACGACGATCTAAAAACGCAGGTGTCTATGCTGCTAGATCAGCTAAACGACCGCGAAAGAATCGTTATATCTATGCGCTTTGGATTGATGGAAGACGAAAGCGATCGCACGTTAGAGGAGATCGCTAAAGTCCTTAACGTTACCCGCGAACGCGTTAGACAGATCGAGGCGAGCGCTATTAAAAAACTTAAACACCCAAAAGTCGGAAGACCGTTTAAAAATTATATAGACGGCACGGCGTGATCGAGCTTGACCGCCGCGCCCGCCTTTAGCCGCTAGTTCGCCGGCTCTAACTCGCAAGGCGGCGAGCAAACTAACGTTACACCTCGTTATCCGCAAGCGAGCGCGTTTTGATTGGGCGCGATGGCGATTAACGATCCGGTTGAATCTCCGCGTTATCGCCTTTGGTTCGCTCCAGAAACGTCCATAGCAAATCGGCGGCTTGCAGATAGCGCTTTGCCGTTTCGGAACTTGGACGATCAAATACGATCGGCTTGCCTACGTCGCACGCCTCGCGAATCGCCGGCTCGATCGGAATTTGCGCCAATGTTTGAACGCCGTATTCGCGCGCCAAAATCCCGCGCGAATTTTTGCCGAAAATATCGTGTTCGGCGTTACAGTTTGGACAGATAAACCCGCTCATATTCTCCACAACTCCCGCGATCGGAATATGCGTTTTAATAAACATATCGAGTCCGCGTCTAGCGTCGTCTAGCGCCACCGCCTGCGGCGTGGTAACGATAACGCCCGCGCTTACCGGCACGGATTGCGCTAGGCTTAGTTGCGCGTCGCCCGTTCCGGGCGGCATATCCATAAACAGTATGTCCAGATCGCCCCACTCCACGTCGGTAAAAAACTGCTCGATTACTCTTACGATCATCGGACCGCGCCATATAAGCGCTTGCGCCGGCTCTAGGATCATGCCCATGCTGATCGTCTTGATGCCGTAGGCTTCAGGCGGAATCGCTTTGTCGGCGCGGGCGTTCAGCCGCTCGTTTTCAAGCCCAAGCATTCGCGGCGCGTTAGGTCCGTAAATATCCGCGTCTAATAGTCCGACTCTTTTGCCCTGCATCGCCGAAGCGACCGCCAGATTTACGCTTGTCGCGCTTTTGCCCACGCCGCCTTTGCCGGAGCTTATCATCACGAAACGTTTGATATTAGGCGCGAGATTTTTACCGCGCGGGCTTGTTTCTTTTGACTCGGAGGGCTGAACTATATTCAAAACCGCGTTTTTACGTCCCGCGTCGGCAAGCGCTTTGGCTACATCCTCTCTAAGCGTTTGCGCGACTTCCAAAGCGGAGGCGGCGATCTCCAGATCGATTGTAATCTGATCGCCGATAATCGCGATTTTTTGAACAAACCCCAAATCTACTATATCGCGATCAAACCCAGGATACTTAACGCCGCTTAAAATCGTTTTTACTTCGTTTTCGGTCATATTCTTCCTTCGATTAAAAACGGCGATCTTAATAAAGCTTCGCTTGATAACTAAAACTCGATCCGGTAATTTACGATCGCGCCGTCCTCGATCGGCGCGACAACGATTTGTTTGTCGGTAAAAAAATACGTCCACGCCGCCGCGATCGCTCCTCCGGCAATCGTATCATGCGCGTAATGTTTTTTTGCCTTTACTCTGGAGTAAGCCGTAAAAGCGGCGATCGCGTAGGGGAAAACCGCCTCTTTAATTTAGTATCGCCTATGGATAAACGCCGCGGAGCGTCCGCTTGGAAAAGAGGCGCGATTAGAGCCGTCTGGTCGTTTTTCTTGAACGATCGCCTTTATCGAATGAACCGTCGCCTGCGTAGCCGCGAAGGATTTTATAAACCGCCATTTGGCTTCGTCGTCGTCGTCAAACAACGACAACCCAAAGGCGTAGGCTGGTAGCGCGATTTGCAGATAATCGCCCGCAATTTCTATTCTCTCTCTCTCTCTCTCTCTCTCTCGGTAGCCGCTTCGCTTGTCAGCGAGATTAGCGCGACAAGCAAGTAGAGAGCAGTTTTCGCCTCATCTTTGTCCTTTCGGGTAATTTCGTAAATAGTTCAACCGCCGCG
>JAIRNH010000042.1 GCA_031258155.1 Helicobacteraceae bacterium
ATCGGCGAGTGCGGCGCGGACGTCAAAAAGGTTCGCCTCGCGCTTGAAAACGCCGTTTCGTCTATCGCGTAAATCGGCGTTTGAGTTTTTTTGGCGAGGATAGTTTCGCGAAGGCGCGAGGGCGCGCGCGATCGCTCAAAACAAACGCGCCTTTCCCGTCATTCCCGCGCGGAGCGATAGGGCGCTCTACCGCCCGTAATCGAAAGCGGGTCGCAAAAGGCAGAAAGAGCGCCCGTCATTCCCGCGAAGGCGGGAATCCATTTCCGGATATTTCGTAAAGACAATAAACAATCGCATTACGTTATTTCTATGGATTCCCGCCTACGCGGGAATGACGAGAGGTTTGCGTTTGTTTTTATTGAATACCCGCCTTCCTACGCGATTACGGGCGGTAGAGCGCCCTATCGCTCCGCGCGGGAATGACGAGAGCATATCGCCCTTATTTTGCGATTACGAAGCGTTTGCGCTTCTATCGCTCCGCGCGGGAATGACGGAGAGAGGGCGCATTGCGCGGATCGAAACTCGGCGGCGGTTGGCTTGCCGTTTGGTAATTTTGTCGAACTTCTCAAAGAATTGTAAAGGAGCTGATAAAACGCGACTCGGCGGAAAATAGGGGCGAAGTTTATTCGCGGTATAGATTTATCGGCTTTTAGGCGGCGCTTATCGCTCGCTTTGTAGCGTTTTGATTTTGTCCGAAGTAGCTTTTATGTTACTAAAGCCGCTTTTAGTTGCGTCCTTATATTTGCAAAAAGCTCGCTACCTTTTTTTGGAGCGTTTGCGTATCGCTCTTTGTTGGCGCCTCGCGGAGTTTCTCTGGCTAACGGTTTATTAGTTCGATAAGCTCCTCAAACTCTTCGGCGAGCGCTATATACTCCTCGCCCCATCTGTTACTGACCGCCGTCTCCTGCAACGAACCTATCGGCGCGAACTCGGCTTTAAGCGCCTCTTTGTCGATCGGTTGGCTATTTTTGAGCGCGTCGATCGCCTTTGCGATCATCTGTTTTTGTTCTTCAAGCGGCGTTTCCGCCCAGTCGGATTCCTTAGATCTATCAAGATGAGCCAACGCTTTTTCTAAAACGATCTGAAGAGCTTCTTGCGCGTGCATTTTTAATCCTTTCTTGGTATAAACGCGAAAAATAGGCGCGAAAGCAACCAAAACGAGGCGATTGGAAATAAAACGGTTTCAAAAACAAACAGCGCGAATAGCGTGATAAAACTTTTTGTCATCGCCTCCGCGCGCGCTTTGAAAGCGTCCACCCTTTTCGCCAGTTCCTCCATACTCGCCCAGCTTTTAATTCTGTCTAAAAAGCCTTTATCCTCGTCGTTTGGCAAAACGCTTTCGCCAAACGCGGCTCTCTGCGTTTCTATATCGGCGAGGGCTTCCTCGTATTTATTGTGCAAAAGAGTCTCGCTTGTCAGCGACGCGCCAAGTGCCATTAGAGGTATTACAAGCCTAACGACAAACCCTAAAATCGCCAACCGAACGCCCCAATAAACCAAAGCGGTCTGAAACTTAGTCGCCCATATCCCCGCTAACAGCAAAACCGCCCCAGCCGAAACGAAAACCGAAAGCCCGATCTGCGTTCCGATCTCCATTAAAATCCTCTGCGCGCCAAGAGAGGCTATCGCTAACATCAGCGCGTCCGAGAGCTTTTCGATTATATCCAGCGCGGGCGAAAGAGCCTCGCCGACGCTTAACGTAAGAAACGGCGGGTGTAGTTGCGTGCCTTTGAACATAGAAACTACCGCGTGCGCGCCGCGAACGCCCGCGTAGGTCAAGGCGGTTTTGGTCAGCGTCCGCTCCAGATACTCTTCGGCTTGTCTATCGAGCGGCGCGAATAGCGCCTCGAAACTTCTTTCTCTAACCGCGCCCCAATACGAGGCGCACAGCAAAGCAAGCGCGGCTAACGACAAGGCGACTTTAACCAATAAAGCGCGCCGATCGCCTAATCGGCTATCCATAGCTTCGATCTCTTTTATAATTTCTATTTCCGTCGCGCTTTCAGCCATCTAGCAACCTTTGGGCGATCTGTTTCGCGCTCAACCCCAAGCTCTCCTCGATCTGGCGCGTCGATCCGTGTCGCAAAAACTCGTCGGGCAGCTCAAAACGCTCTATTTTAACCGATAGACGATCAATCTCGATTAGCGTTTCCGCAATTGCGGCGCTAACTCCGCCCGTTATGGAGGAGTCGCTGATAACGGCGAAACGATCGTAGGTTTCCGCGCCGATTTTAAGCGCCTCTTTATCGATCGGCTTGATAAAGCGCAGATCCAAAACGCCCGCGTTTGTCCCGTTTTCGGCGAGAATCTTATGAACCGCGAGCGCTTTCGCCGCGCCGTTTCCGTAGCCTATCAACAACAACTTTTCGCCGCGTTTAAGCCATTGCGCCTTGCCCAACGCAAACGGCTCGAACGGCGCGATCTCGTGCGGGTGGAACGCGCCGCGAGGGTATCGAAAAGCGCACGGTTTGCCCAAACAGGCGGCAAAGCGCGTAGCGTCGATCAGGCTCGCTTCGTCGCGCGGGGCAAACAGCGTCATATTGGGAACGACGCGCAGATAGGCGACGTCGAGCGTTCCTTGATGAGTGGCGCCGTCCTCGCCGACGATTCCGGCGCGATCGATCGCGAAGATCACGGGCAGCTCGCCGATCGCGCAGTCGTGGATTATCTGATCGTAGCCGCGTTGCAAAAAGGTGGAGTAGATGGTGCAAAACGGCTTAAAGCCCTCTTTGGCAAGCGCGGCGCAACTTGTTACGGCGTGCTGCTCGGCGATCGCCACGTCCCAGAAACGATCGGGGAACTCGGCGATCAGCTTATCTAGTCCCGTTCCGCTTGGCATAGCGGCGGTAACGCCCGCGATCGTGTCGTCTTGACGGGCAAGCGCTAGTAGCGCGTCCGAGTAGATCGCGGTGGCGCTCTTTGCGTCGCCGTTTTTTAGCGGCGCTCCGCTCTCCTTGTCGAAAGGTCCCACGCCGTGCCAGCGCTCCAGTTTGCCTTGCGCTATCTCGTAGCCTTTGCCCTTGATTGTGCGGGCATGGACGACGACGGGCTTTTTCATCTCTTTGGCGCGGGATAAAACGGCGATTAACGAGCCTAGATCGTGTCCGTTTACCGGTCCGATATAGTCTAACCCCATCTCCTCGAACAGAATGCCGGGGGTAATTAACCGCAAGCTCTCCTCAAAACGTTTCGCCAGATAATGAAAGGTCTCGTTGCCGCCGATCGCGGAGTCGATCACGGATTTGAGTTTCTGAAACCACGGCGCGGCGATCGCCCTAGAGAGCGAAAGGCTAATGGCTCCGATCGGTCTTGCTATGCTCATCTCGTTGTCGTTGATAAGGATAACGATCGGGTATTTGCGATCGCCAAGCTCGTTAAGCGCCTCATAGACCATGCCCGCGCTTAGCGCGCCGTCGCCGATAAGCGCGATTGGCGAGCGACTCTCTTTTTTCAGCGCGATCGCCTTCGCCGCGCCGACCGCGACGCTAACGCTGGTGGAGCTATGTCCCGCGATAAAATAGTCGAATTCGCTCTCTTGCGGTTTTGTAAAACCGCTTACGCCGCCGAATTTGCGAAGCGTGCCGAAACTCTCCCAGCGATCGGTTAGCAGCTTATGCGCGTAGGCTTGGTGCGAAACGTCAAAGATAAACGGATCGCTTTTGGGATCGAATACGTAGTGCATAGCGACGATTAGCTCCACCGCGCCTAACGAACTCGTCAGGTGTCCTCCGTTGCCGCTGACCGTATCGATAATTTTGGCGCGAATCGACGCGCACGTTTCGTTAAGCTCGCCAATAGTCTGCTCTTTTATTGGTTTCAACCGCCGCCGCCCTCTAAAATACTCTTTTTGATCGCCGCGAAACGGCTATTTAAGCGCGCGTCGATATTGCCCGCTTCGCTATGAACGATCACGCCGCCCTCCGCGACGGCGCGATCGGGAACGACCTCGACTCTCGCGTCGTCCTTGATCGCTTCGCTTACGGCGGCTATGTCGGAAGGATTGACCCTGATCGAAATTTTTAGCGCGTCTTTTACGCTGTTTAATAGGGATACGGCAAGCGACGAGGCGATTTTGGCGCTATTTTCGCCAATTTCGATCGTAAGCACTTCGTTTGCTATCTCTACCGCGACGCTTGTAAGCTCTTTTTCGATGGAAGCGGCGTGATCGCCAAACTCTCTTAGCGCCGTATCCAGCTTGGCGATCGATTCGGCAAGTTGCGCTCTTTTCGTTTCGATCTCTCCTAGCAGCCTATTTGTCGCCTCAAGCTCGCCCGTTTTCTTGCCCTCCTCGTAAGAGCGCTTTGTTTCGTTTTCTAGTTTGATCGCAAAATCGCTCTCTTGTTTTTCGGATTTTATTTGTAGCTTCGCTATGTTGTCGGCAAAACTTTCAACTTTTTGGACGAGATTGGCGACCAGATCGTTTTCGGCGAGTTGCTTGGCGCGAATGTCTTTTAGCGCCTCTTTCTCCTCGTTGGTAAAACCGTCGGCGGGGGCGGTCGGCAAAATTGGCGGCGCGTGGCGTTGCGGAGCGCTCTCTTTTGTCGGCGAAGCGGAGTCGTTGAAGTTCTTAAACTCGTATTTAACGATCTTGTGCGTTCCGAGTTTATCGGGAGCGATAATGATCTCCACGTTACTCCACCACCTCTTCTTCGCCGCCCATCTCGATCACGCCTTGTTCGGCAAGCTGTTGCACGCTATCGACAATCTTTCTTTGCGCCGCCTCCACCTCGCGCACTTTAACGGCGCCAAGATATTGAAGCTCCTCGCGCATTGTGTCCGACGCTCTTTGCGACATATTGGAGAAAAACTTGTCTTTGAGCGGATCCGAGGCGGTTTTAAGCGCCAGCGTCAGCTCTTTCTTATCCACCGATCGCAAAATCTCGCGGACGGCTTGATTGTCTAGTTTAACAATATCCTCGAAGGTGAACATCATCTCTTTGATCGAGCTTGCCAGAGCTTCGTCGATCTGCTCGATATACGCCAACGTCGCCTTGCTCGCTTTGGATCCAAGCCGATTGAATATATCCGCTACCGCGCGCGGTCCTCCCACCTCTACTTTGTAGGTTGTAAGCGACTCTAATTTTTTCTCAAGCACCGTAGAGACCCTTTTTATGATCGTCGGCGAAATGTCGCCTAGATTCGCCATACGCATTGAAACTTCGCCGCGCAGATCGTCCGGAAACAGGCTGAGCGTCTCCGCCGCCGCGCTCGCTTCCATGTGCGCCAAGATCAGCGCGATTGCCTGCGGGTGTTCGTTTAGAACGAAATCCGAAAGCTGCTGCGGTTTGATTTTGGAAAGATAGCTGAAATTTTGTCCCGATTGCATTGATTTGGCGAGCTTTTCAAGCACCTTTCGCGCCTCTTCGGGACCTAGCGCTTTATATAAAATCTCTCTAGCGTATTCCATGCCGCCGCTATTGATATACTGGTTGGACTGAAAGATCGCGTAGAACTCCTCTAACACCGCCATGCCAAGCTGCTTATCTACGTTTTTAGAAAGCGCGATATATTTTGAGATTTCCGTGATAGCGTCAATATCTAAATGCGCGAAAATTTGCGCGCTGACGTCCTCGCCCATCTGCATCAAAAATACGGCGGTTTTCTCCGCCATCGACATCTCTTCAAACTGCGTTTGTAAATGCGGCGGCAACGTCATGCTCTCCCCCTTATATCTTCGCGTTCGACGTTGAAACTTCGTCGTGCAAGAGACTATCGACTAGCTGCGCGACCTCGTTTGGTTTTCCCTCGCACGCCTCTCTCAAACGCTCTAACAGCACGTCGTATTTTAGTTTCTCCTCGTCCGCGCCGCCGCCAAGCCCAAGCTGTTGTTCGACGCGCTTTCTTAATTCGTTTAGGCGATCGGAGTCGTCCTCTTCCTCGTCGTCTTCAAACTCGATCGGTTTTGGCGCCTCCTCCTCTTCGGCTACGGGAATCTCCATCATACGATCGATAAAGGGCTTAATCACCTTGTAGTAAAACGCGAAAAGAACGAGCGCCGCGAAGAGATATTTTAACGCCGGATAGATCGGATCAAAATACTTTTCAAGCCACGCGAGCGGTTTTTCGCCCGTCGGGGTGATTCCCGCTCTAAACTCGAAGTTGCTGACCGTTACCTCGTCTTTGCGATCGACGTTAAAGCCGATCGCCTGTTTAACCAAGCTCTCGATCGCGCCAAGCTCTTCGGCGCCGAGCGGAACGTATTCCAATTCGCCGTTAGCCGATCCGTCGCCTCTTGGAACGCGATAGCGCCCGTCCACCGCTACGGCGGCGGTAACGCGGTTGATCGTGGCGAACTCGCCTTTGATCTCGCTTGTTTTCGACGAGACCTCGTAGTTGATCGTGTTCTCGCTTCTTTGCTCTTTTTCTCTTAGTTTGTCGTCCTCAAGCCCTTGAACGGGACCGATATTGCTCACCGCGCCCGGCACGCCGCCGATCTCCCGCGGACGGCTGCCTTCGCGTTTATACTCCGAGCTTTGCTCCGATCGCGGCACGTTGTTGGGATCGTAGGTAACCTGCGTCGAGTTTCTTTGCGAAAAATCAAAGTCGATCGTTACGCGCGCGACCGCCTTCTCGTTTCCGCCCAAAAACTGACCTAGCATCTGAACGATCTTGTTCTCATAAACCTGCTCGTAGTCGCGCTTGAATCGTAGCTGCGATCTGGCGAGCTCGCCCGCCGTGGTTAGCGCGTCCTCCTCGCCCAAAGGCACGCCGTCCTCGTTGATAATGCGCACGTTCTCGATCGTTAGCTTAGGCACCGCCGACGCGACGAGGTGTTTTACGCCCAAAATCTGCTGACGGCTCGTCTGCATATTATCGCGCATAGCTACGACGACGCTGGCGCTCGGCGGCGTCTCTTTGCTGACAAACACGCTCTCCTTTGGCATAGCGATATGCACCTTAGCGCTTCGGACGCTCTCCAAACTCTCGATCGTGGCGCTTAACTCGCCCTCCAAAGCGCGCAAGAGCTTAACTTGCTGATCAAAATCGGTCGCGCCAAAATCCTGCGTGTCGAATAGCTCGAAACCGGGTCGCCCGTCGCGCGGCAACCCCTGCGAGGCGAGACTGAGGCGAACGCGATTGACCTGCTCTTTAGGGACGGAGATCACCCCCTCTTCGGGAATCTTAAACTTTACGCCTTGCGATTCCAACTGCTGAACGATAACCCCCGCGTCTTTGGCGCTTAGATCGCGAAACAGCGCGCGATAGCCGTCGTCGTAGTTTCGCGGGCTGGCATAGACGATCAAAAACGCTATAAGCGCGACGACGCCGATTAGCGCGGCTAACAGCGCCGCCTTTTGTTTCGCGTTGAAGCGCTTTGTCAGCGCGCTTAACTGCTGAACGAGGGCTTTTATATCCACGGGCGCTACCTCCAATACTCTCTAAACAGCTCAAAAAAGCGATCGTTTTCGCTCGCAAGCCCGATCGTAACGCGCAGGGCGTTAAGGTTATAGCTTTTTAGATCGCGCGTAATCATTCCGCGTCTTAACAGCGCGGCGGCTATATCGCTCGCGCTTTTGCCTTCGGGAAACAGTAACGCGATAAAATTAGCGTAACTCGGTTCGTAATCCAAGCCGATTTCGCTAGCAAACGCCTCGTATCGCGCCATCTCTTTGAAATTATGCTCCGCGCTTTTGCGCGCGAACGCCTCGTCGCTTAACGCGAGGGTAGCGGCGGCAAGCGAAAGCGTTGTGATATTAAACGGAGCGCGAATCTTATGCAACGCCTCGATAACGTTAGGTTGCGCGATCCCGTAGCCGACCCGCATGCCGCCAAGCCCGTAGATTTTGGAGAAGGTTCCCGCGTAGATCGCGTTTGGAAAGCGCTCGATCAGCTCCTTTGGCTCGATAAGTTTTCGCCCGTCTTTGAACGCCGCGTATTCCATATACGCCGCGTCGATCACGACGAGCGTTTGATCGCTTACTTTGCCCAAAAAGTCGAAAACCTCGTCGCGATCAAGCGCGTCGCCGTAAGGGTTGCTAGGCGTGCAGATATAGATTAACTTGGGATTGTTGTTCAGCAGCTTTTCAAACGCCCGCAAATCGTGGCGGTTTGTGTCGGTCGTAATCGTAACCGCGCCAACCTGCGCGGCGTAGATCGCGTACATGGCAAAGGTGATTTTATTTTGCAACGCGACGTCGCCGCGCTCTAATACGGCATGGCTGATAAACTCGAATATCTGATCGCTGCCGCTTCCTATCACGATATTTTCGCGCCCTAGATTATATTTGTCGGCTAGCGCCGTTTTAAGCGCGTAATAGCTATCGTCGGGATAGCGGTGCATTTTGGCGCTAAGCCGCGCGATCGCCTCCGCGACTTTAGGGCTTGAACCGAACGGATTTTCGTTGCTGGCAAGTTTGACGATCTCGTTTTCGGCTACGCCGTAATCGCGCGCGATCAACTCGATCGGTTTGCCCGCCTCGTAGGTTTTGATGTTATCAAGCTCTTTTCTAAACCGCATCGCCTAGCCCCTCGCGTAGCTTCCTAACCATTTATAGCGCTTGATCCTCGATAGCGTCTCGCTCGGTTTTGGATCGTCTTTGTGCCCCTCGAAGTCGATAAAAAACCGCGAATTGCGCTTGTCGCCTCTCGACGGAAGCGATTCGATCTGCGTTAGGTTGATCCGCGCGTCGTTGAACTCTTTTAGCAGAGCAAATAGCGCTCCCGGCTTGTTTGGCGTTTGCGCGATAATACTCGTCGCGTCGTCGCCGCTTGGCTGGTTGGAAAAGTCGCTTAGAATAGCGAACCTAGTTTTATTTTCGCCGCTGTCTTGAATGTTATCAAACAAAATCGGCAGATTGTTCAATTTCGCCGCGATATGAGAGCAGATCGCCGCGCTCTTTTCGTCCTCGCTAGCAAAGCGCGCCGCTTTCGCGGTGCTTTCGATCGGGATATGTTCGATATGCTCCAGACCATACCCGCGCAGAAACTCCCCGCACTGCCCAAACGCCGCGTCTTTGGAGTAGATTCGCTCGATCGCGCTTAGCTTGTCGGTTTTAGCGGCTAGGCAGTGGTGAATGGCAAGCTCCATATCGCCAACGATCAAAACGGGGCTTTGCTCAAGCCGATCGATCGTATCGCCCACAAGCCCGCTAGTGTTGTTGTAGATCGGAACCACGCCGTATTTTGCCCCGCTTGACTCGACCGCCGCGAAAACCGCGCCGATCGACTGCATGGAGAGATAGTCGCTCGTCGCGCCGAAACGGCTCTCCGCCGCCTGATGCGTAAAACTTCCAACGGGACCCAAAAACGCCACGCGCTCCGATCGCTCCAGCAATCTGGAGACGGCGAAAATCTCGTAAAAAATCGCCTCGATCGCCGCTTTGCTCAGCAGCCCTTTATGTTTGGCGAGCCTCGAAAGAATCTCCTTTTCTCGCGCGGGGCGGTAGATGTTCGCGCAATCCATTTTTTTGATCTCGCCGATTAGCTTGACAAGCCCCATTCGCTCCTCTAGTAGCGTCAAGAGATTGTCGTCGATCGCGTCGATCCGCGTTCTAATTTCGGTTAGGCTCATTGCGCCGCCTTTAGCAGTCTTGTTTCGCTCGCGAATAGATCGTCATAGCTCTCGCGCTCTCTAATCAGCCGATCCGAGCCGTTTTCTATCGCCGTCTCCGCCGCGCGGCGGCGAGAGTTAAAGTTGCTGCTCATCGTAAAACCGTATGCGCCAGCCGTATGCACCGCCAGCAGATCGCCGCGCTCCACGGGCGCCAACAATATATCTTTGGCGAAAAAATCGCCGCTTTCGCATACGGGACCGACTACGTCGCACAAGCTCTCGTCCCCGCTCTTGCCGATCGCCTCCACCCTGTGAGAGGCGCCGTAAAGCGCGGGGCGGATCAGATCGTTCATTCCTCCGTCCGTTACCACGAAACGCTTGACTTTAGAGCGTTTTTCGTATAGGACGCGGGTTAGAAACACGCCGCCGTCCGCCGTCAAAAACCGACCCGGTTCGCATATGATCGTTAGATCCAAGCCCTCTATCGCCCGCGCGATCCCCTCCGCGTAATCCTTTACGTCGAAGATCGTCTCGTCGTTATACGCCACGCCGATTCCGCCGCCAGCGTCGAAAAACTTTATATCGATTTCCAGCGCGGTAAGCGATCGGGCGAGATCCGCCGCCTTTTTCGCCGCCTCTAAGATTGGCGCCAGCTCGGTCATCTGACTGCCGATATGAAAGTGAATGCCCGCCGCCTCTAACCACGCGGAGTTTTTGACGCGGATATAGAGCCGTTTGGCGGTTTGTATATCCACGCCGAACTTGTTTTCCAGCAGACCCGTAGAGATATAGGGGTGCGTTTTCGCGTCGATTTCAGGGTTGACGCGGACGCTAATTCTGGCTCTCTTAGCGAGGCGCCGCGCTATCGACTCTATGCGATCTAGCTCGGATTCGCTCTCGCAGTTGATAAATAGAATATCGTCGTTTAACGCCCCCTCGATCTCGTCGTCGCGCTTGCCCACGCCGCTAAAGATGATCTTATATTTGGGAACGCCCGCGATCAGGGCGCGCTTTATCTCGCCGTAGGAAACGCAGTCCGCGCCCGCGCCGAGCGAGGCGAATTTAGCGATTACGCTAAGGTTTGAATTGGCTTTTACGGCAAAGGCGATCAGCGATTTTTTGCCTCTGAAGGCGCTTTTTAGCTTTTCGTATTGGCTCGCCATATAGTCCAAATCGTATATATATAGAGGAGTTCCGTAACGATCGGCAAGCGAGCGGTAGTCCATCAAACGCCTTTGCGGGTGTTTTAGTCGCAAAATAGTATCAGGCGCGCGCTAAAAAACGCGCTATTTGACAATTAAAATCCGCGCGGGCGCGATCTGGCGCGGCGGTTTTGGCGAGAACGCGCAAAAAATAAAACGGTCGTTTAGATTTGGCGAATATAAAGCCGCGAACCGTTATCCGAAACGACGCGAAGTAGGAGCTTCTTTTAGGCGCGTCGGGTAATTTTTTGCAGGCAAGCGAAAAACTTTTCTAAAACCGCCGCGTTTTCGCGCAAAATCACCCGTAATCGCGGCGTTTTTACCGTCGGACGGCGGATCGCGCCGACCAAAAAGCCCTCTTTTATCAGTTTTCGTTGCAACGACAAAGCCTCTCTATCGCTATTTGCCGCGATCGGCAGGATTAACGAGTCGGTTTTATAGCCGCGCTTGTCGGCGACGCGCCTCGCCCTTTGAACGGCGTTAGCTATCGATCGGCGGCGCGAATAGATCCATTTTTGCGCCTCTAGCGCGTAGGCAATATCAAAAAGACTCGGCGCCGTGGAATAGACGACGCTTTTTGCGCGGTTTGCTAAAAACGCGATAATATCTTCGCTCGCCGCGATATACGCTCCGTAACTGCCGTAAGCCTTGCCAAGAGCGCCAAGCCTTACGACGTTTTCGCTTGAAATTCCGTAAAAGTCCAGCGCGCCCAACAGGTTTTCGCCGACCACGCCGCCGGAGTGCGCCTCGTCGATAATCAGCGTCGCGCCTAAACGCTTCGCGGTCTCGATTACCTCTTTGGCGACAAGTTCGCCGCTCATCGAATAAACGCCCTCCGCCGCCGCGAAAACCCGTTTTGATCTGCCGCTTCGTTCCATTTTGCGGCGTAGATCGTCCGCGTCGTTATGCGCAAAAAACGCGACTTTGCCGCGCGTTAGTTTGGCGGCGAGTATCCCGCTCGCGTGATACTCTTCGTCGATTAGTAGCAGATCGCCCTTGCGCGCGAGCGCCTCGAACAACGCGATATTGCCTAAAAACCCGCTGCCGACTACCAGCGCTCTCTCATAACCGTGCAATTTAGCGACAAGCCTCTCAAAATCGCGATGAATCGAATGATAACCGTTGATAAGTTGCGAGGCTTTTGGAGCGAAAACGCCGTAACGCCGCAACCGATCGGCGGCGCGCTCAAACAGGGTTTTATTATGCGCCAGCCGCAGATAGTCGTTGCTTGCCAGATCGACGAGATCGGGCGAGAATACGCGCCGTTTTCGCAGTCTGCCTCTCGTTTTTAACGCCTCAAGCTCTTTTTCATACATAGCGTAAATCCTATCATAAACGATCTGCGAAACGCCGCTTTAACGTCCGCGTCAAAGGGCTAGGACGCGATAGAGCGCCGCGCCAAAACATAGGAAAGGCAAAAAGCGAAGATCGTTGCGAAAACCGCCCCTTCCAAGCCGGTTTTTTGGACGGACGGGGCTTTACTTCGCAAACCGCCAAAACAAACGCGATAAGGGCGATAAATACGGCAAACGCGCAGCGCTATTCGCGGATATTTAAGTCGATAAAACATTCTCGTCGCTCTCGCGTTTTAAACTGGATTTTCGCGCCTGCGGCAACCGACTTGGCATAACGAAAATTCACGGCGCGCCGCGAGATTAAAACGTAAGCGCAACTAGCGATCCGACAAGCGACATATCCGCCGCGTTATTCAAACGCCGTTTACGCAACCGTTACGTTTTAACGCTCATTCGCGTTCGATAGCGCCGTTTCTAGTTTGATAAAATGCCATTTCGCGCGCTAGCGGATATTTTGATAGCGGCTCTACCTACGCGCTAGGTATTTGGCGGCTTTTGGTATGCGGCGCTCATAATAAAACGTTCGCCCCGCGCGGATCGCGCCTATTTTGGGAACGTTTAAATAACGATACAACGTTATCCGTTCAACAAACCCGCGTTACGCAACTCTTTTTAAAACCTCTTTTAGCGTTTTCTAAAAAAGCGCCCGCTATAAGTTTCGCCGCTAAGCGGCGCTTTGCGATTAAAGACGGCAAAACGAGAGTTAAAACGTTCGCTTTTGTAACGGGCGCGCGTTTTTAAAGGGCAAACGGCTTACTACAAATATCGCGGCGTCAATTTAAGGCGATTAAACGCGGAATTATCGCGCCGCGATTAAAAAGCGTTTAAGCGGCTTTGAGTATTTCGCGGCGGATAGTCCCGATCGATTCTTATCCCGACGGATATTTTCGCGCCGCGCGCGATTAAAAAGCCGCCGCGTTTATAAGCGAGTCAGAAACGAAACGTCATATTTTGAACAAAGCGGCAAGTTTAACCAACGCTAGAAACGCGCAAAGCGAAGGCGGCGCGCCGATCGCGATTTGAAGCTACGCCGCAAATAAGCGCCGAGCGATCAAAAAGCGCGCGCAAAATAACGAGTTTTGCAAGCCGCTCGCAACGTTTATTGGCTCGCTTTCGGACGCGCGGCTAGATTAACCGCGTTTTTCATAATCGTGTTTTTTACGTTTCTCTAGCGCCTATCGCCATAAACGCCTATTTTGCGCGTTAATCGCGTAGTCTAAGGTTCCGTAGCGCGCCGATAGCAAAACAAAGCGCCTTCTAAACGCTACGAAGGAGATCGCCTAGAAGCGATCCCCTTTATTTTTTAGGAAACCGTTACCTCCGCGGGGTCGCTTTGCCACAATCCGTGTTTCGTACAGTAGCTAAGAGCCGTAAGTCTAAGGCTTTTTTTAGGCACGATAAAAAAGGTAACTTCGGCTTGCCCTTTGTTGTCCTGACCGCCGTTCACGCCGCTGAGCAACGTCGCGGTAGCCAAAAGCGTCTCGCGATCAAACAGCTTGATCTCGTTGATGTAGTGGTCGGTATCGTCGGGGTGAGAATAGTTCTTGCCCAAACGGACGTTGACCGCCAATTTTTCGCCGATTTTCGCGGTATTCGCAACCGTAATAAACGGCGAATGACGATCGATATAGTCTTTTTTCGCCTCTTTTTCTTCGGGCGACAACTCCACGTATGCGTTTATGTTTGGCATCTTAATCCTTCAATTTAATTTTACGGCTTAACTATACCATAAATAAGACTTAAAAACTCTTATTTAGCTTCAATTTCCCTAATAGTCGCCTTTTTGATCTCCTGTCTTTCGATCGGCTTGTCTGCCGCGCCGACCGCGACGCTCTCAATCTTTTTTACGACGTCATGCCCTTTAATCACCCGCCCGAAAATCGTATGCCGGTTGTTAAGCCACTCCGTTTTGACGACGGTGATAAAAAATTGCGATCCGTTTGTCTTGGGACCCGCGTTTGCCATGGCGAGCAAATAAGGCTCGTTGAAACTAACCGCCGCGTTAAATTCGTCCTCGAAAGGCGCGCCCCATATCGATTGACCGCCGCGTCCCGTTCCCGTCGGATCGCCGCCTTGGATCATAAAGTTCTTGATCACGCGGTGAAAAATCAGCCCGTCGTAATAGCCGTTTTTTATATGCGTAGCAAAATTTTCCGTCGCTTTTGGCGCAATATCGCCTAGCAACTCGATCTCGATCGTCCCTTGCGTGGTTTCCAAAACCGCAATCTGTTTCATATCCGCTCCTATGGTGGGAAGAGCCGTCGATAAAACTATCGCGAACGTTACGGCAAGTCGTTTAATCATCTGTCCTCCTTTTAATTTAACGGCTATATTATGCGACATAAAGGCTTAGCGATTTTTTGCGCTCGCGCCGACGCGCGATCTAAAGTTTTAACGCTCTAAACAATAAATGTCGATAAAACGTTAAAAAGATTAAGCTAATTTGTTCTACAATTCATAGACGTAATCACAACCCTATAAGGAGTAAAATCATGGCAAGGACCATCGACTATAAGCGCTACAGCGAAGAGTTGGGCAACATTTTGGCGTTGTCCGATCTGATCAACCGTTACTCGTCCGGCAGACGCAGAACCCGCGCTAAAAAAGCGCCGAAACCGCAGAACAACAAACCGCTTGTTAAGCTGTTAAAAAGCAAATACGTTTTAGGCGAAAGCGATTTGACGGGCATTCTTAAAATCGTGGAAGGCAAAATCGCCGCCGCCGCGAAAACTAAATCGTCCGTTAGCGTTAGCGAAACGGATCGCGCGCAACTCAGAAGAGAGATCGACGCGCTAATCTCCCAGATTGGCATTACCCTTCGCGCGGAAAATCTCAGCGAAGCCGAATATTTTCGCAAAATCAGAGGCAACTTGTCGGTGCGAAAAGGCAAAATTTTGTCGATCGTTCACCCTACAAGAACCCCAAAAGCGAAGAGCTAGATCGTTTTCAAATAGGCGATTAGTTTTGCCGCCGCCTCTTTAAGGGGCGGCGTAAGGTTTTCGCGGTATCCAAACGATCCTCCGCCGACGGAGAAAATTAGGTAGTCCATTTTAGCGTCGTAGTATTTTCGCGACGTTTCGATTAACGACCAAGGCGTAAGCGAGTGGGCTAAGACGTCGCTTTGACGAGGAAGCGGGACGGCAAAAGTTCCCGCGGGAACCTCCGCGTTTGCGTCGATAAAAACGACCTTCTTAAACCGAGCTATCGCTTCGGCTAATTCCGGCGCGAGCTGGAAAATCTCTATACATTCGTAACGCCGCGTTTTTTTTAGCGCGCGCGCTACAAAAACGCCAAATCCGTCGTCCTCTCTTAGCGCGTTGCCGTAACCAATTAACAGCGTTTTCAATAAATCCGTCCAAATTGTATAATCGCCAAACCATTATGACAGAGAAACATTATGACAAACGAGACTTTATCTAAGCGCGATCTGGCGCGTATTTGGCATCCGTGTTCGCAGATGAGCGAATATCTATCGGGCAAACTACCTCTTATTCCTATTAAAAAGGGCGAGGGAGTTTGGCTTTACGACTACGACGGCGCGCGCTATCTCGACGCGGTTAGCTCGTGGTGGGTAAATCTATTCGGGCACGGCGAGCCGCGTATCGCCGAAGCGATCGCGAAACAGGCGCGAGAGCTAGAGCATTGCATATTCGCGGGTTATACGCACGAACAGGCGATCAGACTTGCCGAACGGATAACGGCGATCGCGCCGAAAGGATTAACCCGCGTATTTTTTGCCGATAACGGATCGGCTTCGATCGAGGTCGCGCTGAAAATGGCGTTTCATTTTTTCGCCAATCGCGGCGAAAATAGACCTTTGGCGATCTCGCTAACCAATAGTTATCACGGCGAAACCCTAGGCGCGTTGGCGGCGGGCGACGTGGCGCTATACAAAAAAATATACGCGCCGCTTTTGATTCAAACGCTTCAGGCAAAATCCCCCGCGCTATGCGGCGAAGCGGCGGCGATCGCCGATATGCGCCGCCTATTGGAGGCAAACAGGGGCAAAGTATGCGCCGCGATCGTAGAACCGCTAGTTCAATGCGCGGGCGATATGGCTATGTATGATTCAACCTATTTGAAGGCTTTGCGCCTTTTGTGCGACGAGTTTGACGTAATGCTGATCGCCGACGAGATCGCCGTCGGCTTTGGCAGAACGGGAACGATGTTCGCATGCGAACAAGCCGATATTTCGCCGGATTTTATGACGCTCTCTAAAGGTCTGACGGGCGGATTTCTGCCGCTATCTCTCGTTTTGACCCGCGAGGAGATTTACGGCGCGTTTTGTTTGGACGACTACGGCGAAAAAACTTTCTTGCACTCTCATAGTTATACGGGCAATCCAATCGCTTGCGCCGCGGCAAACGCGACGCTCGATATTTTTGAAAGCCGCGACGTATTGGGCGAAAATCGGCAAAAGGCGCTTTTGGTTGCCGATCGCCTCGCTAAAATCGCGAAAAACGATCGCGCCGCCAATATCAGGCAAAAGTCTATGATCGCGGCTTTTGATTTAGTCGGCGCGGCGTATAGCCGCGATCTATCGATTCGCGTTACCCGCGAAGCGCTAAAACGCGGCGTTATGCTCCGTCCGCTTGGCAAAACCGTCTATATTATGCCGCCCTACGCGATCGGCGCTAAGGAGATCGATTTCTTATTTGACGTAATCGACGAAATATTAGACCTGCTCTAACTCACGCGATCGGCTTTTGCCGAGAGCGACGGGCGGCTTCCAATCCGTAGCCCGCGCGATTGTTAATAGAGTGCGGCGTTGTTCGCTAAACGCTAGAGCGTCTCTGTTGCTTATGCGAACGCGAAAAAGAGAGATTGCCTTTCGCCGCTCTAAAAGCGATAAACGCGGAGACAATACAATCGGCGTTTCTCGATCAAACGCCGCTACGCTACGTGTTGCTTTTGCTGAGCAAGAAAAGCTAACTTAAGCGGAGACGATCTAACATTCGCTAATTTTGATTTTATCAAGAAAGGAGAGCGCTACAATGCAATTA
>JAIRNH010000043.1 GCA_031258155.1 Helicobacteraceae bacterium
GACGGAGGAACTAGCTGGTATTTCGACAATCCGCGCGATAAAAACGAAAGTTACGAGACCTATATAACCAAAGAGCTAACGGCGCAGATCGACGCGAAATACCCTACGATAGCAAGCGGCAAATCTCGCGCGATCGCGGGTTTTTCTATGGGCGGGCATGGCGCGCTGTTTTTGGCGTTAAGGCGCGACGATACCTTTAGCGCCGCCGGCGTAATGGCGGGCGGGGTCGATCTACCGCCGTTTCATCAACGTTGGGAGCTTACGAGATTACTTGGCGATCTTAAAACAAACCGCGACGAATGGATCGCAAACAGCGTCCTATATATGGTCGAGCGCTACGATTTGAGCAAACTAAAGATTCGCATCGACTGCGGGCGCGACGATTTCTTCTACGATTCAAACGTAGCGCTGGCAAAGAAATTGCTAGCTTTGGGCGCGGATTTTGTTTTTGAGGCGCGAGAGGGCGGACACGATCGCGCGTTTATCAAATCGGTTATAGGCGATCAGCTAGAGTTTTTAGCCAAAGCCATAACCGCGCCTTAGCCGTTAAGCTCGCCCTCTTGCGCGACCCGCTTCGTCCATATATGACAAGGTTTGCGAACGAGCCGCAAACTTGCGCATACGCAACGTTGTTTTTGCAAATCGCGGATTAAACGCATCGGCTTTGCCGTAATGTAATAGCGGCGGCGCGGTTAATCGCGCAAGAGTTTATTTTCTCCCATATATTGCAACAACTCACAATCGCCGAGTTCGCACGCTTTGCGAGCGTCTTTTGTGGCGTTTTTTAGATCGCCTAATATAGCGTAAGCGATTCCGCGACAAGCGTAAGCGCTCGCCAAGTTTGGATTGATCTTAATCGCCCGCGTGTAATCGGCGATCGCTTTGCTTGTGTCGCCTAAATTAGCGTAAGCGAGTCCGCGACCGTCGTAAGCAATCGCCAAGTTTGGATTGATCTTAATCGCTTGGGTGTAATCCGCGATCGCTTTGCTATAGTCGCCTAACTTAGCGTAAGCGAGTCCGCGATTATAGTAAGCGTTCGCATAATCTGGATTGATCTTAATCGCCCGCGTCCAATCCGCGATCGCTTTGCTTATGTCGCCTAAATCATCGTAAGCGTTTCCGCGATTATAGTAAGCGTCCGCATCGTTTGGATCGATCTTAATCGCCCGCGTGTAATCAGCGATTGCTTTGCTATAGTCGCCTAAATCAGCGTAAGCGGTTCCGCGACTAAAGTAAGCGCCCGCCGGGTTTGGATTGATCTTGATCGCTTGGGTGTAATCCGCGATCGCTTTGCCATAATCGCCTAAATCAGCGTAAGCGAGTCCGCGATTATTGTAAGCCTCCGCTAAGTTTGGATCGATCTTGATCACTTGGGTGAAATGTTTGATCGCCTCTTGAAAATCGCCGCGACTATACGCGTTCAGTCCTTGACTAAACGCCTCCTCCGCGGCGTTCGCTCCAAATAAGGGCGTAGAGGCGCATAGGTAAAACGCGATTAGCGCGATCGGCGCTATTTTTGAAAGTTTATCTATAAAGAAAGCTCTCGTTATAGGCGCAAAAACCCTTTGCGGCGTTTGATCGGTAAGCAGAAAACGCTTTACCCTATCGCAAACGCGAGCTAACGCATACAGGGGGGGGGGCGAAACCTTTAGCTTCGCAAGCTTTTGCCTAGCGATCATTATTTGATCTCCTTTTGCGCGTAAAATTGACAAATTATAGACTATATCAACATAAAACTACAAAAAACCGCGACGCTAAACTGCTTTCGCTTTACGAGCCGCCCTTCGCGCTCCCTTTTCGCTTTACGGATCGCCCTTTACCTCGCCTCTCGCTATTTTCGCCCCCTCCCCGTCATTTCCGATCAGAGCGATAGGGCGCTCTACCGCCCGTAATCGCGTAGTAAGGCGGGTATCCATCTTTTTGACGATTATGGGGATGGATACCCGTTTTCACGGGAATGACGAGAATGTGGATTCCCGCCTTATTTCGCGCCTTGCGCTCCTGCCAAAGCGGGCGCCTCGCGGGAATGATAATCCGCGCGATCGTTAAAAACGCGGGCGCGCTTGGTTGATCGCGGACTTTTGGCTAACGTATCGTTTGCGCGATTATTTGAATGCCGCTCGCGTATGGTTCGCGCGAATTTTCAAAGCGTCGCGGCTAGCTCAATGGATCAGAACTTAAAATTAAGTCCCGCGCTTAAAACGTCGATTGAGCCGTCGTTTGTAAAAGGGGTTTGAAACGGGATACGATAGCCGCTTAACTGCCAAAACTCCCGCCTCGCCTCCGCCGTCAACTCAAAATAGCGAAGCGAAAAGACGACGCCCGCCGCTAGATGCAAATTCGATCCGTCGCCTAAATCCTCGCCGAAACCGCCCAGTCCCGCGCCGATTTTGAAATACGGGACTAACTCCCGCGTTAAAAACCAATCGACGTTATATCCGAAAGCTACGGAAGCGCCCGCGTGCCAGCTTTTTTCTTCCTTGTTCGCGCCGTTAAAATCATATTTGAAGTAACGCTGTTCGCCAAAAAGCTCCCAGCGAATTTTCGCCGAAAAAGAAGATCGCATATTGTTGTTCCAACCCAGTCTGAAACCCCTTATAGGGGATTGATTTTCCAGATCGGTTCGACTTTCTTTTTCGAGCGTTCCGTCAAGAACGCCGCCGTATGCGCCGATATAAAAGGCGTCTTTATACGCAAACGCGCTCGCGCAGAGCGCCGCAAAAAACAGGACAAACCGCATTCAACCTCATTTTGCGGCGTCGATCGCGTTTCGCGCCGCGTTTTCTATCAGTTTTACGTCGCGAAGCATACCAAAGTTTAGCGAGTAAGTTTCGTTTGACTTGATAAATTGCCCGATCGCGTCGATCATCGTTTCCTCTAATTTGTCCTCCGAAATGCGAAGCAGGGCATAGTAATCGCGCGAGGGCGACCACCAATTATCGGCGCGCTCAAATTGGCTAGAGGCTCTCGCGCCTATCATTAGCGAAGCCAACCTCGCGTCCGCGTCGATCGTATCGCTATTTGCCGTCGCGAGCGCGTTTAAGCACGCCGTCGCGGCGCTAATCGCTATCTTTTCGATCCGCGCGCGCAGGATTTCGCTTGCTCGCGCTCTCGCTTCGATCTGTTGAAAGCGCACGCCGCCGATCGATTGCGTAGCGCCGCCGGTGGCGGCAAATCTGCCGGCTATATCAGGGTCTTGAATCCAAGCGGGCGCTTTTTCCGGAATGCCGCCGAGTTCGTCGCTCGCGGGCGTTTTATCCGCGCAACCGCTAAATAACAGCGCCGCGATCGCCGCCGCGAAAACGATCTTCATCTAAACAGATACCGCGCCCCGACATAAAATCTCGTCTCCGTTTCCTCGCGCTCTAGCGATCCGTAGGTTATCGATCCGCCGCCGGATTTGGTAGCCGTCCCGCTAGCCGAACCGAAATTGCGCAGCAGATACTCTAACCCGCCGTAAATCTCGACGTTCGGGCTTAATATGTAAGTCGCGCCAAGTCCGCCGCCAAAAACGAAGCTGTCGGGATCTAGCGAATCGATCCCGTCCTCAAAGCCCGCGCCGACTACCGCGCGCGCGTATGGGATAATTTTCTCGTCGAAAAAAGCCAGCGACTCAAAGCCAAACTGCGCGCTAAAGGCTACCTCGTCGATGTTGTCGTTGACGTAATAACCAAGCTGATAGTAGTTCTGCGTAAGCTCGTCTTTTAAGCCGCCGACTACGGCGAAGGTGGTAACGCTCTTGTCTTTTGAAAATTTAACGGTTCCGCCGTCGGTTTTAAACAGTTTTCCTTCGTAATCGATTGTTTCGTATTCCGTAACGCTTTTGTTGATCTCGTTCGTTTTGATCGTATAGTCTCTCGTAATCGAGCCGACCGCGCCTTCCGCGCCCGCAAACCATATCCAACGATCGGCTGAAACGTTCGCGCGCGCTTGGGCGACTTTGGTCGCGACGTTTAGCTTTTGCCCTTCGCCGCCCAGCGCCCTTCTTACGGCGAGCCGCCCGTCGTCCGTCCTGATCAGTTCGCTGCCCGCGTTTAGTCGAATCTGCCGCCCGTCGCGCGTTTTTATGAGTCGGTCGCGATCGCTCGGCGCGACCAAAACCTCGATTGAAAATAGATTGGCGCTCGTAAAAAACGCGATCGCCGCCGCTATAAATTTTAATCGCATTTCGCCGCCTTTGATAAGTTAACGTAATTATAGGCGCTTAGCAATTATCGTGCCGCTGGTAAAATAGCGCGCATGGACGCGCAATGGTTTACGACGACTCCGATCGCCCACCGCGGGCTTCACGGCGGGAGCGTTCCCGAAAACTCGATCGCGGCGTTTTTGGCGGCGCAAGAGGCAAAATACGCAATCGAGTTGGACGTTCAACTGATTAAAGGCGGCTCGATCGTGGTCTTTCACGACGACACGCTTGGTCGCATGACGGGATTAAACGGCTTTACGCGCGATCTGGAGGCGACGAATCTCAAAAACGTTCCGCTTTTTGGCGCGGGCGAAACGATCCCCCTGCTTGAAACGGTTTTCGAGCGGGTAACCGCGCCAATCTATATCGACGTTAAACGTTCCCGCTCCGACGATTATCGTTTGGAAACGCGGCTTCTAGCGCTGATTCGCCACTTCAACCCGACGGTCGCGGTGGCGAGTTTCGAGCCGAAAACGTTAATCTGGTTTAAGAAAAACGCGCCCGATATACCGCGCGGAATTATCAGCCGCTCTTTTAAAAACGAAGATCGATCGATATGGGAAAAATACAGGCTTCGCCGCCTTTGCGATCTGGGCGCCATTAAACCGGCGTTTATTAGCTACGAGCTGGATTCGCTTCCGTTCTGGCGCGTAACAATAGCGAGAAAGTTTTACAAAATCCCCGTTTTGGCTTGGACGGTTAGAAACGAGGAGGATTTGCAAAAAGCCAAAAAGGTGGCGGATAATATCGTTTTTGAAGGCTTTGCCCCCTAAATTTCGGCGATAAACAACAGCTTGTCCGCCTTCGCGCCGTCATAAAGGCGTATATCTTTTCGTTTAATAGCGCTAAATCCCGCCGCGCTAAGCGTTCGCTCGATCGTTTTTGCCGAATGAAAATACTGCGTTATTTGCCAATCGAATCGTCTATATTCGTCTGTTTTATCGCGTTCAAACAGCGTAAAACGGTTGACGAGCGCCGCGCCGTCAAAACTCGCGCGAACGGCGCCAAAACGATCCGAATCGTCCAAAACCAGATCGCCTTCGGCGATCTCGAAGCCGTAAAGCGAATTAACGTCGAAAATAAACGCGCCGTTTGGATTTAACCGATCGCGCGCGGCGCGAAAAAATCCGCCTAACTCGCCGCCGTTTAGATAATTAACCACGTCGAAAATCGCGCTTACGGCGTCGTAAGAGCCTCTCTCGTCTTTAAGATCGATCCGCTCGGCGTTTAGCCCTCCGCTTCGCGCGTTTTCGACCATTGCGGCGCTTAAGTCGATTCCTTTCGCGGCTATGCCAATCGTTTGCAAACGCGACAAGAACAATCCGTTTCCGCAACCTGCGTCTAAAACGCTCCTTGCTCTTAGCGCCTGTAGCTCGACGATAAAACGCTTATGCAAAGCGGCGATCTCTTTGCGAAACGGTATCAACGGCTCGAAACGAGCGTACATATCAAGCGCGTTATCCATAAACGCAACTATAACACGACAAACCGCTAAAGCAAGGAGTTTGAGAAACGGCGTTTGAGATTTGCGAGTGGTGGCTCCGGGCAGAATCGAACTGCCGACACACAGATTTTCAGTCTGCTGCTCTACCGACTGAGCTACAGAGCCGTCGCTTATAACGCTCGCTTAAAAAGAAGGCGCGATTATAGCCGAGCAAGGCTTAACGCGGGCGTTTTCGCAACCGAGCTAGATCGGTTAGCCGCGATTAAATACGCGAGCTTTATTTATTAAATTCGTGCTATAACGCATAACTTTATTCAAGCGAAATGCGATGCCGCAATATACTGACGACACACAAACTTTGCGACGCGAACTCGATCCGCGCGAGACGCTCAAGATGATTTTTGAATCGCTCGCGCGCATATCTAAAGAGACGCAGATCGATCGTATTTTGACGCTTATGGCGGATTTGGGGCGCGAGCTTGTATGCGCCGACCGCTGTTCGATCTGGCTGCTAAACGAGGACAAAACCAAACTATGGACGGCGGTCGCGCACGGCGTTCCGTCGATCGTCGTTCCGAGCGACAGCGGCGTAGTCGGACACGCGCTTAAAGAGGGCGCGCCGATCATTATCAACGACGCTTACGCCGACGCTAGATTCAACGTCGCCGTTGACGCGCAAACGGGTTACGTTACGCGCAACATTATCGCCCTGCCTATCTATGGCGGCGAAAAGAATATCATCGGCGTTTATCAGGCGATCAACGAGATGACGAGCAAAGCCGCCTTTGACGACGAGGACATAACGCGGCTTGAACTCGCCGCCGTCTATTCGGGCGCGGCGCTTGAATCGGCGATCGCGCGCAAAGAGATTGAAGAGACGCAAAAAGACGTGATTTTCACTATGGGCGAGGCTGGCGAAACGCGCTCCAAAGAGACGGGAAACCATGTTAAGCGCGTAGCCGAATACTCGTATGCGTTAGCGATCGCTTTAGGGCTTGGCAAAGACGAAGCCGAGCTGTTGCGCATGGCGAGTCCTATGCACGATATAGGCAAGATCGCCGTTCCCGATTCGGTTTTAAAGAAGCCGGGCAAGCTGGACGAGGCGGAGTTTGAGATTATGAAAACTCACGCGGCGACAGGCTATCAAATTCTCAAAAACTCCCGCCGCCGTATCTTGAAAGCCGCCGCGATCGTCGCTTACGAACATCACGAAAAATATAACGGCAAGGGCTATCCAAGAGGCTTAAAGGGCGAGGAGATACATATTTTCGGGCGGATCACGGCGCTCGCCGACGTATTTGACGCTTTGGGCAGCGATCGGGCGTATAAAAAAGCGTGGGAGCTTGAGAAAATTCTCGCGCTTTTGAAAGAGGAGCGAGGCGAACATTTTGATCCCAAGTTGATCGACGCGTTTTTTAGCTCGCTCGACGAGTTTTTATCGATCCGTAGCCGCTTTGCCGACGGCGAACAATAGAGCCGTTTATTTGAAACCGCGTTCGTTTTGCCAAAGATCGTTTGAGGTTTCGCGTTTTCGCGGAGGCGTTTAAATAAATCGCGCGCGCCGTTGATTTGTCGGTCTCGTCGCCGCGTAACGTTTAATTAACGTTGCGATTGGACGACGACAAGCCGATCGCGACAAAAGCGGAGCTTATCCGCGCTTAGGCGCTTAAACAAACTTTGTAAAGCGGGTTTTATACGCGCTTGGATCTTTTTAAATAACGCGCGGATTCACATCAAGCAAACGTTATCGCGTTTAAAACGCTTCAATTGATGTTTCGGATTGATTTATCGCTTCCGCTAGTAAAAACGCGCGTATGATTTCCGCAAAACGTCAAGTCGTAAAATTTAAGCGCTTCAGAAAGGATAAGCGCTCGGCGGCTAAAGCAAACTTCAGCCGCCGCGCTTTAGTGAAAGGACAACTGCAATTATCGTCTATCGCCTAAAGATTAGCCGCGTCAGTCCCAAACGACCAACCCAAAACTTCGTTGATCGGCTAGTTATGCTTACTTGTCTAGGCTTGCAAATGAAACGCTCGCGAGAAAGAAGCAAAAAAAGAAAACAAACTTCCGCTATTTCCGCGCGGAGCGATAGGGCGCTTGTCCGCCCGTAATTGCGAAAGAAGGCGGGCGTCCAGATAAATAAAACTCGTATGCGATTTATATCGCGAGGCTTTGGAAGATGGATTTCCGCATTTCACAGAGCCTTGCGGGAATAGATTCCAGCCTTTGCGATAATGACGAGAATAAGCGCAAGTTCCGTCGTTTCCGCGACTCTAACGCGCTCGTAACTAAAATATTACGCTTAAAATTGCATAGATCGGCGAAAAACGCGAGCGTCGATCAATGTTGATTGATAGATAACAAAAAACTCCGCCACTTACTATCTTAATTAAGAATTGCGGGACAACAAACGGCGTCTTGCCCATAAATCGGGTCTTTATGTAACTAGCGATTTTCTCGATTTTTGAGGCGAACGACGGGTAACGAAACCTGTTATAGACAATGGCGTTTGTGATCCTCAAAAAATTTAAGAATTATACCCCCCCCCCCCCCTATACTCTTAAAATAAACTTTGGGCTTTTGTATGGGACAAAAAGCCCCAAACTAAGCCTCTATTTATGTAAAAACCTGAAATAAACCGAATCTGTCTAAAAAGTATTAGTCAAATAATTAAGATTAAAAACGTCGCGTTTTTTATTCGATCAAAAGCGTTTTTGCGCTAGCCGAAACGCGCTTGAACGCGATCGGGCGCGCGGGGTTTTGCGGCTTGCTTTAACGATAACGATTTTAGCGGCGCTTTGCGTTTTGACGGGCGCTTTTATGGCGACTGCAAGCGGCGCGTTTTGGCGGGCAAATCTAACGCCTGCTATGATTTTAACTATGCAAATAACCCTTCTTCAACATACGGATTTAGCGGTTTGCGCTCACGCCATTCGCACCTGCTGGCAGAGCTATGAGAGGTCGGATAACGGGGGCGACGCGGATCGCGCGCTAATCGATCGAGTTGGCAATCAAAACAAACATTCGAGCGTTCTCGAACACCTGTTTTACGTTTTTTACATTCGAGGAATCAGCCGCGCCTGTCTGCAAGAGCTTGCTAGACACCGCGTCGCCTCGTTGTCCGTTAAAAGCACGCGCTACACGCTAAAAGAGCTAAAAAAAGAAGCGGCGTTTGAAACGTTCGACGATCGCGCCAAAAACTATCTCGTAGAAACGGGCGTTGGCGAAGTCGATCGCGCGAGTCTTCTGGCGCTAGAAAGGTTGCGCGAGCTTTTGGCGCGGGGAATCGCCAGCGATCGCGCCAAATACGCCCTGCCCGAAAGCTACAAAACGGAACTTACATGGAGCGTAAACGCCAGAAGCCTGCAAAACTTTTTACGACTACGAACAAGCAGAGCGGCGCTATGGGAGATACGCGCTCTAGCGCTGGCAATTTTCGACGCGTTGCCCAAAGACCACAGATACCTATTCGAGCCGTATATCGATCGCGGCGAAACGAGCGAGTAAGCGATGAAACCAAGCGATTTTTTTCGCCGTTTCGCGATTTTTAGAACAAGTTTAACGCTACTGATCGCGTTAATCGTCGGCGGGTTTTTAACGCTGTCGATTATCGTTAGCCTTTACAACGGCGAGTGGGCGCGAGCGTTCAAGATCGCGGGCATGCTGTTGTTTGCCGCGTTGCTCGTTTGCCTAGCGATAGCCGTAGGCAAGGCGCAAACCAAACGGCGGGATAGACCCGCCGATTAGGTTTTACCAGCGTTGACGCGCGGGGCGAGCGTCGCGCTCGCGCGCTTCGTTCACGCGCAGATTGCGTCCGCCGAAATCTTTGCCGTCAAGATTTTCGACCGCTTTCAGCGCGTCGGAATCGTCCATTTCGACGAAACTAAAACCGCGAAAACGTCCCGTTTCCCGATCCATCATCATTCTAACGGCGCTAACGTTTCCATAAGCCGCAAAAACGGCGCGTATTTGTTCTTCGGTGGCGTTGTATGGCAGATTGCCCACATAAAGCTGTTTCACTATTTTCCTTAAAAATCACAAGGGACTAACGTCCAAGAAAGCCAAGAGGCGACGCGAGGGAAGGTCACTGCGCTAAGCGCTAAACAAACTTATCTCAAACCAACGCACCCCTTTGCCTCAAAAACTAACGCACGATACACAAAAAACGCTTAATTTATTGTTACGGGCGCTATTAAAATTTGTCGGCGATAGAGTTTATAGCAAAAAAATTCGTTTATATAGAGATAGCGAGCGATTTTTTAGTTTCGTTTGCGAAGCGAAACGCCGACGCGAACATGACAAAAGCCGAGATAGAAGCCGCTCTAAACAAACGGCGCTCAGACAAGTCGGGTAAAATACAAACAAAAAAGGAGTTAAATAGTGAAAGTTATCGTAGCGGCAAGCGATTTTTCGCAAAAAAGCTCAATCGTCGTCAATAAAGCCGCCGCGATCGCCAAACTAAGCGGCGCGCGATTGACGCTTTTGCACGCTATAAATCCGCGCGGTTTTTTCGGGCGGCTGTTTAATCAAAAAACCGCGTCGGCTATTGGCGAGATCGAAAAACGGCTACGCTCGACGCTTGAAAATTTGGGCGTCCAAGGCGAGGCGATCGCGCTGGAAGGAAAGCCGAGCGAAACTATCCTCAAAATCGCTAAAGAAAAAAACGCGGATATGACGGCGCTTGGCGATCACGGCGAATTTAATATAGGCGATCTGCTCTTAGGCACGACGGCGAGACACGCGATCGAGCTATCCGATCTGCCGATCCTGATCGTAAAAAGCGAGAGCCCGATTCCGTATAAGCGCGTTTTTATCGCCGTCGATTTCTCCGAGTGTTCGACAAAAGCCGCCGAGTTTGCCGTCAAAACCTTTAGCGGCTCGGAGTTTATCGCTTTTAACGCCTATTTGGCGCCAAGCGACATAACGGATTCGCGCTGCGGCGCTATTACCGACGAAGCAAGCTCTATGCTTGAAACTATGCGGCGCGAAGCGAGCGAGAGTTTAGAGAGGTTCGTAAAATCGCTTCCGCTTAACAATCGCGACGTCAAAACCATGATCAGGGCGAGCGCGTCGCCCTCCGCGACGATTCTGGAAACGGCAAGGAGCGAACGGTGCGATCTGATAGTCATGGGCGCGAAAGGCGTCGAGTCGTTTGTGCCGATGATGATCGGTAGCTGCGTCGAATCGCTACTTCGCAGAAGCGATATAGACATGCTGATTGCGCGACGATGATTCGCGAGTTTTTGAGCGGCTTTCTAATCGAGGCTACTATTTTCGGGGCTTTTGCCCTTTTGGCGTTAGTTTGGCTAAATCGTCGCTTGAAACAAGCAAAAGAGGATCAAACCACGCCCCGTTAAGCGCCGCGCTCCAATGCAGATGCGCGCCCGTAACCCGTCCCGTCGCGCCGACGTAGCCGATTATATCGCCCGTTTTTACCTTTTGATCCGCCGTTACCGCGCCGCGATCCAAATGACAATAGAGCGTGAAAAGCCCTTCGCCGTGATTTAGCAGAACAAAATTGCCGCAGTAAAAATGCGCGTCCGCAAGCGCGACGACGCCGTCGGAGGGAGCTAAGATTGGCGTTCCTTTCGGCGCGGCTAAATCTGTCCCGCCGTGCGGTCTGCGCGACGTTTTATTGATAATCCGCCTTACGCCAAACGGCGAGCTGATCGGCGCGATCAACGGCAGACGCATTCGCGTTTCCCCTTTGAAATTTTCAGAAAATTTGGCGATTGCCGAAGCGGTTATATTTCGCTCTTTTACCACTCTTTGAATCGTTTCGTCGTCGAGCGCCTCCATACTTTTGTCGATAGTAAGCCGCTGAATCGGATAACTTTTCTCGCCAATCCTAAACGGTATAACCGCCGACTTGCCGTCGATCGTTCGGTATGAAGCGTATCCCGTCGCGTTTGGCTTCGCGTCGATCGACACGCCTATAATCGCCGCCCACTCGCCGTTTGGCAACCTATCCACTCTAACGCGCCTATCGCCAAGAAACGCGGCGGGCGCAATATCGCCAAATTCGTTAAGCGGCGCGACCGCGACCCCGCCGGGGTAACTCGCGTCGTCCAAAGCCCGCGCAAAAACGCAAATAAAAACCAAAACAATAAAACGCATTCGTTAGTTTGCGAAGTTTTTGCTTAATGCGGCTTTAGCTATGCTTTTCGCATTCAATATGAAAAGAGCGAATTTATTTTGAGTTGGAACACGACGTTAAACTTTGACGCTCGACCGCTAGACATAACAAAAAGAGGCGATCGGTTTTGGTCTATCGACTCCCTTGGCTATCTTTATAATTTTGATAGAAACGGAAAACCGAAGGGCAAAACGCGAATCGACGAAGCCGAAAACGCGCTGTCGGCGCGTTTTTTGTCAAACGGCGAACTTTTTTTTATTAAAGAAAACGCGGCGTTCGTTTTTTCGCTTGAGCAGAATAGAAGGCTGTCCAAAAGGACTTTGGGGCTAAGCCCGATTGTTTTGAGCGCGTTTAACGACGAGACGTTCGCCGCGATTGACGCGGAAGGTTTTTTGCAGGTTTTCTCTATCGGCGACGTTAACCGTTATTCGCTTTGCCCCGCGCTTTTTAAACGTCCTTCGGCATTGTTTTTCAGCGAAGATAAACGGTTCCTGTTCGCCGCGGAGCGCGAGGGCAGATCGGTCGTCTATGATTTAGCGCTTCATAGAGTCGCGCTTGAGACCAAACCGCCGAAACCGGTAATCGGCGGCGCGTTCTTGACAAACGGGCGGCTTTTGCTCTTTTGCAAAGAGCGCGATCTGCTCGTTATCTCTCGGCACGCGAACGGCGCGGCGCTCGATTCGCTCTCGTTGCCTCGCGCCGCTATGGAAGCCGTAACGACGACTTCGCGCTACGCGTTGCTAGGGCTTGAAACAGGCTTGATCGCGGCTATCGATACGACGCATAATCGCGTCGCTAGATCGTGGAAGGTTTTGAACGAGCCGATCTCCGCTATCAGGCTTAACGGCGAAAACGTTTTTGTGATCGGCGAAAAAGGCGCGATCGCGCGTTACGATCTTAGCGAGCTAAATAAATCTTGTCAGCTTTCGATCGCGTCGGAGGACTACGACTCGGCAAACGCGTTGATTTCGATCAGCGGATTTTGCCTGCTAAACGAACAGTTTTGCGATTGGCTGGAACGCGCTTGGGAGGAAAATGTCTATCCAAGCGCGGTTAGGTTTTTGGAAGAGGGTAAACCAAACCTCGCCAAAGAAGCCGTATCGCCGTTTTGGGACGATCTGCCAAAACGCGCCCGCTTCGAGGAGGCTTTGCCACACTTAAACGAGCTTAGCCAATTGCGCGTTTCGTTCAAAAATCGCCGCATGCGCGAAACGCAGGCGCTGCTTAACGCCTACCCGATCTTAAACGAATCTCTTACCGGCAGGCTCTACTTCGATAAATGGAAAAACGCGGTCGAAACGGCGCTGGAGTTTATCAAAGAGGGCGATAAGGATAAAGCCGTAAAGGTTTTGGAGCCGTTTATGAGCGCGCTGGAAAAAGGGGAAACGGCGCGGCGGATCCTTGATTTTCCGTCGCCGTTTTTGAAGGCGATAGACGCGATCAAAGCGCGAGATTGGCAAGGTTTTAACGATCTGTGCGAACGCGAGCCTATATGCAAGGGGTTGCCGCATTTCGAGTATAAAGAGCGCAAAGCCTCCGCGTTGGAACGCGAGATGATCTTTTGGGCGGATCAGCACGCTTACGCAAACGCTTTAAGCGCGGCGAAAGAGCTTAGCGCGCTTGGCGCTCCGCCCGTTTTGAAAGATCCGATCGCCGCTCTGCTCGCGTTTTTGGAAGCCGAGCAAAAGGGCAAACGCGGCGCGGCGCTGACGCTGGCGGCTAAATATCCGTTTTTGACCGATACGCCGCAGTTTTTAGACGTTTTCAAGGAGAGCAAAGAGCGTTTAGACAGGGCGTGGAAAGCGGCGGCGGCGGGCGATAGCCAAGCGGCGTATCTTTTGACTCTCGACGAGGCAAGCAATCCTCTATATGTGGATTACGCGGCGTTGGTTCTGCGAATAGGTTTTACGGAAGAGATTCGGCGCGTGGTGGTCGCGCTTGCGCTTAATTGGGAGGAAACCGCTAAAAATTACGAGCGCTATTTTGGGCGCGATCCGCTTTTGCAATTAGCTTACGAGGCGCAGGGCAAGTTAGAAACGCTTCAAAAAACGCCAAATCCTAGACTGGTTAGAGGTTACGAACATTTCGATCTGCCGCAGTCGGTTTTAACTTTTACCGATCTAGGCGAGAAAGAGACGGCTCGGACGTTCTCAAGCCTTACGCGCGTTGGACTGATCGCGGCGCTGATAGTTGTTGCCGTCTTCGCTTTTTGGCTCTTTACCGTTCAGCGCTTCTAGCGCAAACGCGGTTTTTGCGAACGCCATAAACGGCGCCGGCATTCTCTTGATCGCGCCGCCAAGCCATCGCGTACATCCAAAATATTATGCGCCGTCGTTTTTAAATTAGTTGGAAAATATTAAACAAGTATTGACAAAGCGAAAAAAAAGAAATATAATCAAATAGATACTTGGCAAAAGAAGATTTTTGAAATAAAATGAAACGCTTAAACGTTAATACTTATTCAACTACCGCAAAACATTCTTTTGCTGATAAAGCGGCATACAATACAAGAGTAAAAATATTCAAAAAATTATTAGCAATTATCGATCTTGAAAAAGCAGAATCAATAATTGACGTTGGAGTTACCGCCGATAAAACATATATGTCGTCAAATTTTTTTGAAAATTTGTTTTTGGATCATAAAAAAATTACGGCGTTTTCCGATCAAGACGCAAGCTGGATGGAAAACGAATATAAAGGATTAACATTTAAACAAGGAACGGTGCTTGATATGCCGTTTGAAAATAATACTTTTGATTTAGTTTTTTCATCCGCCGTAATTGAACATGTAGGTTCAATAAAGAACCAAAGTAAATTTCTAAGCGAATGTTTTAGAATATCGAAAAAATATGTTTTTCTAACTACGCCAAACAGACATTATCCAATTGAATTGCATACCGCTATGCCATTTATACATTTATTGCCTAAAAATATACATAGGAAAATATTAAAATTTATTGGGAAAAGTTTTTTTGCATTAGAAGAAAATTTAAACTTATTAACAAAAAATGATTTACGAAAATTATGTTTTGAAAATGGTATTCCTGAATATAAAATATTAACAGTTAATTTCTTAGGATTGCCTTCAAATTTATTATTAATATTAACAAAAAATTAAAGCAAAAACAACGGCGCGTAATAAGGTTGTTTGCACTTCGCGGTCTTGCGGCGGTTCGGACTACGTTTTGGCTATGCTCTCCGTTTCGTTCCACTCCCATGCCAATCCTTTCGCGTTTTGTCGGCAAACGCTGGATATTTCTTTATTCGCGCCGTCAAGCCGTTGCATACGTTCGGAACGTTCTATATCAAATATTCTTGAAAAAAATTTGATAAAGCTAAAATTTCGTATTGCATAACGCGTTTTATGAGGAAATCGTTCAAAATAAATACTAACTAAAGACAATAACGATTAAAAATATTTTCGCATAAACTTAATTTGCGCGGAACAAAGCGGAGCGCTAATTTGGAATTAAATGTTCCTCCGCGCCGCCGTTAGAATCGTATGGGGACGTAAAACAAACGCCGCTCTTTTTGCTAGAGAGTATCTGCGTAGCAGATGTTTGCGGCGTATTAACTTTATCGGTTTTAGCAAGCGGGTAAAACGCGACTTTTAAAGCCGGCGAACCCGCCGCGTAACTTCGCTCCTATTTTCGTCCAAGTCTTATTTTATCCGCAATTTCAATCAGCGGTTAGTTTTGGCTATAACGGTAATTTTCTCCGGCTTAAAAATTTCAATCGCTTTTTGAATATCCGCGGCGCTTAATGGATCGTCGTTATCAAGCGCGCTTTTGGCGGCGGGTTCGTCGCGTATCGGTTTCGTTTTGGCTACGGCTTCGTTTTGGCTTTTGGCGGCTGAAGCGGCGGCATTAATGTTTGCGTTGTCGGGGTCGGTTGGCGAAGCGTCGCTCGCGTTTTTAGCGGCGGGTTCGTCGCTTGCCGGTTGCGATTTGACGGCGATTTCGTTTGATTTGGCTTCGTTTTGGCTTTTGTCGGCTGAAGCGGCGACTTTAACGATCTTGGTTTGTTCGCCAAAAACCTCGCGCAAGATTTGCAAAAAGGTTTTGTAGTCCCTTCTTAGCCGCTCCACGCCCGCGCCGCTCTCGGCGAAAACGGCTCGAAACTCGTTGTTTTCAAACGCGACAAATGTTACCGCCTCGCTAAACGCCGCGCCTAGTTCGGCGTTACGATCGTAAAGGCGCGCCGTTAGCAGATCGATTGGCGCGGTCTGCCCAACCGATTGACGACCGCCAAAAGAGGACGGGGGACGGCTCGCGCGATCCGCGTTGTCGGCGGATCGTTTTTCTTCGCGCGTCTCGCCGTTTTGAGCGCCGTTTGTCGATTGCGCCAGTTCGTTTTCAATCCGCTCGATCGCGTCGGCGATCGCTTCGGGGCGGAGCGCCTCAATCATCTTTAACGCCGTTAATCCTAGCGTAAAACCGCCGTCCGCGCCAAAATGTAGCAAACTTTTCGCCTCCGCCGCGATCTTAAAGAAGCGCTCGATCACATTAGCGCTAAAAGGCGCGCGCGGTTTGAAAAGCCGCTCTTTAAGAAAATCTATCATCTCGTTGATCACCATTTCGGCGTCGCTAGATTCGATCTCCTTGACAAACGAGATCGCGCCGCTTTGATCGCGATCGAAAATCCGCGCGAAAAAGGTCTCGATTTGCGACGGGTCTAAAACGCCGAGCATCTCTACGGCGGCGTTTAGCTCCAACGCGCCCTTACCGTAAGCGATCGCCTGCTCCAAAAGCGTCAATGTGTCGCGCATGCTGCCGCCGCCCGAACGCGCTATGATCTCCAGCGCGCGATCGTCGGCGCGAATCGATTCTCGCGCCATAATGTGCTTTATGTGCGCCAGAACCGCCTCAAAGGCGATTTTTTTGAAACGAAAATGCTGCGATCGCGACAAGATCGTCGCGGGAACTTTCATCGGATCGGTCGTGGCGAGCAGGAATTTAATATAGCTAGGCGGCTCCTCTAACGTCTTTAGCAGCGCGTTAAACGCCCCTTTTGAGAGCATATGAACCTCGTCGATGATATATATCTTAAACCGACCGAGCGACGGCGCGTATTTGGTCTGCTCGATCAGATCGCGCACGTCGTCTATGCCCGTGTTGCTCGCCGCGTCCATCTCGATAATGTCGATATGCCGTCCTTCGTTTGCCTGACGGCAGTTATCGCACTCCTCGCACGGCGCGGAGCTTACGCCCTTTTCGCACAGAAGCGATTTGGCGAAAATCCTCGCGCTGGAGGTTTTACCGCTGCCGCGCAAGCCCGAGAACAGGTAGGCGTGGCTTAGCTTGCCGCTATCGAGGGCAAGAGAGAGCGTCTGACTTACCGCCTCCTGCCCGATTAGCTCTTTGAACGATCGCGGGCGGTATTTAAGGGCAAAAACTTGATGTTCGCTCATCGTTTCGCCGCGTTGTTCGCGCTCATTTTTCGCCTTTCGCGCTTAACTTTAGTCTCTCTATCCTAACATTAAATGCCAAAAACTACCGCGAATGATTAAAAAATCATACCAATTTTGTCCGATTTAGGGTATGATTACTTTTTCAAAGCAAGGAAAGCGATGCAAAGAGTCTATCTTGACAACAACGCGACTACGATGGTCGATCCGAGAGTAAAAGAGGCGATGGAGCCGTTTTGGTGCGAAAAATACGGCAACTCAAACAGCCTTCATCAGTTTGGCATAGAGCTTAGAGGTCGTCTGCGCGACGCTCTCGATCAGCTCTACGCGGGCATAAACGCGAGCGACGAGGACGATCTGATCGTAAATGGTTGCGCCAGCGAAGGCAACAACACGGTTTTGCAGGGCGTTTATCACGAAGTGATCCGTCATAGCGTCCGCGATCATATCGTTACGACGAGCGTCGAACACCCCTCTGTGCGCGTAGCCTGTAATTTCTTGGAATCGCTTGGAGTAAAAATAACCTATCTAGCGGTGAACGAACAGGGCATAGTCGATCTTGAGAGCGTCAGGGAGGCGGTCGGCGACAATACGGCGCTAGTTAGCGTAATGTGGGCGAACAACGAAACGGGAATGATCTTTCCGATCAAAGAGATCGCCGAGATCGCCCACGCCAAAGGCGCGCTATTTCACGCCGACGCGGTGCAGGCGATAGGCAAGATCAAGGTTGACGCGCGCGAAGCGGACGTAGACTATCTGACCTTTAGCGGACACAAATTTCACGCGCCAAAGGGTGTCGGAGGGCTGTTCGTTAAAGCCGGCGCGCCTAAAGTCCGCTTAATCTACGGCGGCGAGCATATGGGCGGGCTTCGCGCGGGGACGCTCAATTCGCCGCTTATGATTGGCATGGGGCTTGCAATGGAGTTAGCCAACGAGGCGCTGCCATACGAAACTACGACCGTGCGCCGACTTAAAGACAAACTAGAGGACGCGCTTTTAACCATACCCGACGTTTTTGTCGTGGGCGATCGCGATTTGCGCGTTCCGAACACGATCCTAGCAAGCGCGCGCGGCGTGGAGGGCGAATCGCTACTTTGGGACCTAAACAAAAACGGGATCGCCGCCAGCACGGGCAGCGCCTGCGCAAGCGAGGATTTGGCGGCAAATCCAATCCTCTCGGCGATCGGCTCTGACGAGGAGTTGGCGCATACGGCGGTGCGTTTAAGTTTATCGCGTTTCACAACCGAAGCGGAGATAGATTACGC
>JAIRNH010000044.1 GCA_031258155.1 Helicobacteraceae bacterium
TATATCTCGTCCGCTTGCTTCTCCAATTCGCGCGTTTGACTAATCAACTCATTTTCGCGCTCTATGCGCGCTTGACTTTGCGGGGCGGGTTTTTCGCCGTCTAGTCTATTGGTATTCGTCGGTTGCGGCGTAGCTTTGCTTTCGTTTTTACGTCGATTAACCTGTTTTAGCGCCTCTTGATAGGTAGGCAAAGGAGGACGGGCGTTTGTTTTAGTTAAAGGCTTAGCCTCTTTTGGAATGGCGCTTAACGCTTCAAAGGCTCTTTCATATACCTTTCTATACGCCTCTTTAGCGACGGAGTTGGAGCTTATCGCTTCGGCGGCTTTGGTAGCTACGGATTGAACGGCTTCTCTGTCGTTATTAGTAATCGCCCGTTTAAGTAGTTGCAGTTCGCTTTTGATAAAAGGCGGCAGTTCCTCTTGCAAATCTTTGTCTATATCGTCGCTAACTCTAGCGGTTTTAGATAGTTCGGCGTTTGGCGTTGGCGCCGCTTCGGTCGGAGCTTGACTTTTAGGGGCGGTAGATGGTATAGTGTTGGTTGCCGAAGTTTGGTTCAGGGGACCTCCTCTGCTTGCTTCGGCTTCTATATTTCTGTTGCTGTAATAATTTATTGCCTTCTTTCCGTCGTTAAACTCTTCGATAACGACTCTATATCTAACGCCGTCTCGCTCTAAATCGTAGCCGTAGCGAACGCTGTTTGCCGTTTCGCTAAAACTATCGGTCGCAATCTTGCCGTTTCGGATAACGTCGCCTATCTCTAACATCTCCCGCGGCGTTAAACCGCCGGTAGCCTCTTTGCCGCCGTGTCGCAATAAAATCTTTCTCGCGCCTTGTCTTTTGCTTCCATATTCCAAAGCGATTAGATCGGTAGCGTCAGCCGCTCTTAACTCCGTTTGCGGCGCCTCGCCTAAATAAACCTCCCTAACTAGCCTCTGCTCGTCGGTTAGCTTGGCGGAGTCAATCGTCGCTAGATCGCCCTTTACCCTTTCGGCGCGGGCGACTTTTGGCGTTTGCGACGGCTGTTCGGGCACTTGCGCGTTAATCCCGCCCGTTTGGTTCTTTGGCGCGAGCGGGGGCGTTTCGTCCGCGCCGAGCCTTTCAGCCTTAAACGCCTCTTTTTTCGCCTCGATCGTTTCGGCGAAGGCGGTTGGATCGTCGTCGAAACGAAGGTCTAACTCCTCCGGCGTTAAAAGCGAACTAAGCGCTCCATAAAACTCGCCGTCGATCTTTTGCCCAAGCGCTCCGAACTCGCCTTCTAAAATCTTTAGCCGCTCCCGTTTCTCGGCGAGCAGCTGATTTAGATCGGGCTTTTGAGTATCGGCGATTAGTTGTTTATTCTCGTCCATCTAAAAACCTCCTTAACGGAGGCAATTTACGTTTTTTTTGGGCGCGAAAAATAGGGGTCAAAATTATTTTTCGCAAATTCTTTAACTCTTTAGGGACGCTAACGGGCGCGATAATACGAACGCTATATCGTTATCGTTTTTATAGAGTTAGCGTATAATTCTCAAAAAGCATAAGATACAAGGCGCGCCCGGCGATTTGAAAGTTGAAGGATGCCTATCGTTCATTTTTCCGCAAACTTCCCGTAATTTCTACGCGATTATAACGATAACGCGAAGCAATATTAAAGGGCAGAATTTACGCGCTAAGCGCAAGTAACGGCGGTTGGTTCGTATCCGTAAAGCGCCCGCTTTAATTTAAACGAAGCGGCGAAAACTCGCGCAAACGCGCTTTACAAGCCAAACGAACGTTAGCGTTTGCGCGCAAAACGATTGGCGGCGACTCTTTATAAACGCCCCTTGCGTTTTAATCGTCGCCTCCGCCGTCGCTATCGCCGGAGTAAGCGTCCCCGCCCCCGTCTTCCGCGCGTTTTCGCGTTTTTTTAGTCGAGTTAAGATCGTTGTTTAAGGCGTAGTCGCGCGAGAAACGCGCCGCGATCGCCGCGTCCGCGTCGAGAACCCTTTTGCCCCCCGTTACAAAGTATTTGACTAAGCAGCCGATCGAGACGACGACAAACGCCCACCAATAGCTCGGCGCGGCTATGATCGCCAAAAGCGACGCGGCGCATCCGACAAGCCAAAGCATCGTAGCTCCTTTATGTTCTATGATTTTGGCAGAAGCGCCCTAAATTATGCGCTTCCTTGCGCGTCGTTTAACCAAAATCGCAAACGCCGCCGCCAAAAAACCGCGCTAAAACGCGGTCTTTAGCGCGAAATAGAACAGATCGTCTTTGGCGCGGTTGTTTTGAACCACGCCCGCTTCAAACGCGAAGTCGGCGGTATGCGCCAGCAACGTCTCAATCTGTAAGGCGTAGGTTTTTTCCTCGATCAAAAATCCCCGTTCGCCAAGCTCTAGCCGCTCGTAACGCGCAAACGGCGCGATCGCGTGCAAGCCAAGCGGAAGCGTTAATCCATACAGCGGCGTATCGATTCTAGCGCTAATCTGCGCGTGATAATCGATCGCCCGATCGGAGCGGTAGCCCGAAGGCAGATTGCGCATCGCGTAGTTAATGGGGTCGATCGGATAAGACGGATTTTTTTGCGCGATAATCCAATAATCGTCCGATTTGGCGTAACTAGCGCCCGCTTGCGCATAGACTTGCCAAAAAAGCCTTGTTCCAAGCGCGATCTCGGCTTTGAACGCCCGCTCCTCGCGCCCTTCGCGTTCGCTCGTTCTGCCATGTAGCGCGACGCGCGCCGAATAGGCGTTCTTATACGCGAGAGAGTAGCCCAGCGCATAATCGTATTCTAGCGACGCTATCAGCGGCTCGTTATTTTTGTCGTCCGCGTCAAATTGCTTTTGCAAGGTTAGCGTCGTCTGGTCGTTCGCGGACTGTTCGATCGGATAGCCGACATAGACGTTCGCGCCAAAATCGCGCTCCAAATAGCTCTTTTCGCCCCCTTCGCCGTAAATGCCGCCGCCCCAAAACAGCAAATGGCGGCGATTATCGTAGGTCGCCGTGCCGTAGCCCTCGTCATTTTTGCCGCCCGAAATTACTAGCGTATTAAATTGGAGCGGATCGCTAAAGCGCGCGTCAATCCGCCCGACAAACCCGTCGTCGCTGTCGTAACCCGCGTAGGGATAAACGCTAGACAGCCTCAAAGCGCGTAACTCGCCGTATGGCTTCGCGTCCGCCGAAACGTTTATATCCGTAAATTTCAGCGCCTCGATCGCCGTCGTCTTAGGCGCGATAGGCTTCTCCAAAGAGGCGGAAAACTTGGCGAGCCTCGTTTCATACCCTTCGCTCGTTACGCTAAGAACCAAAAACTCCTCGCCGCCCGCAAACCTAGCGTCGAGAACGTTATCGGCTGTGCCCAGCCTCATAACCCGACCCTTTTGCCACAAAAACAGTCCGCTTCCATAGCGAGTCGGCGCGACAAACAGCACGCTTCCAAGCGGCAGAATATCGCACAGAACGCTTTGCGCGTCGATACTGAAAAGCTCCGTTTCGTTTTTGTAGAAAACCCGCGCGCCCTCTTTTAAGCGGATCGTATATATATCGCCGTTTGGTCCGTAACGCGCGTTCGAGACGACGGGCGCGACGCGGCGGTCGTTTTCATAGAGGATCGCTTTGGCAAAGTTAGCGTCCGTCTTGAAATAGAGCCTCGCGCCGTTTTTGAAATCCTGCGCGATCTCGCCGTTAAAGGCTTTGATAGGATTGCGGTTTTTATCGAACAGCCCCGTTTCGATCCTATCGGCGGCGATGTAATCAGCCGATAGCGTGGCGTAACCAAAATCGCCGAAAAACGGTCTGCCCGCCAAGAAGCGCCCGTTTATTTCGGTTATACGCCGCGTTTGGCGATCGAACCTGATCACGTTGGCGCTCGTTTCTCCGTCGGAAGAATAGATATAGATCGCTTCGCTATCGCCGCCAAGCGGCGCGTAGAGCTTGGATTCGGCGATTTTTTCGCCCGTTTGCAGAGTAAAGGCGCTCGCCTCGTTTGCGTAATCGTTCAGAAAATCCGCGATCAGCTCCTGATAACTCGCGCCGTAATGACGCCTGAAACTCTTATTTAGCAGCAACGGATTGATCCATCTTTGTCCATGCTCGGCGAAAAAGCTATTTACCCGCTTCGCGCCGTATCGTTTTGCCAGCCACGCCTGAAAAAAACCGCCGACAATATACTTTTCTTCGGTATAAGGAAACTCTCGATGGTTGTTGATCAGCCTTCTAGCGTCTAGTTTGCCGTCTTTTAACAGCGCGAGAAACAGCGCCTTATGACGAGCGCCGAATAGCCGCCCTTCGCCTGTTAATCTCGATTCGTTAAATACCGCGTTGCCCTCTATTATCAGCGTGGGTAGCAGTTCGTTGGGATACGTCCAGAGCGGAACCACGCCCGCGATAATCGGCGCTTGGTTGTGTCCGAACGCCGTTTCTAAGAAAGAGGGAAAATCGGACGCGGCGCTAAGCTGATAGAGGTGCGCGCCCTCGTGAATTAAGAGCGTTTGCGTCCAGTCGCTCGTTCCAAAGTAGTCGATCTCCATCGCGCCGCCGCCGTAGAAAACCGCTTCTATAAACGGCGCGTTGGTAGCGAAAGCGTTGGCGATCTGATTTTGAAAACCGAGCAGCGCTAACTTGGGTCGCCTTAACGCAAACCCGAAACTTTTCTCGTATTCGCCCTGAACCGTTTGCCACATCGCCGCCGCGCGCGCAGCCTCGTTTTCAACGCTTTTGGCGTAAATAATCGTCCCGAAAGGATAGGTCCGATACAGATAATCCTCGTCGCCCGAAACGTAGGCAAAAAGCGCGATTGGCGCTATAAACAACATTAGTTTTTTTATCATTAGACCGCTCTTTGTAATAACGGCGACACGTCGAGCGCGCCGCGTTTTTGATCTTTGCAGAACTCGACGATCAGCCCGTGAAAATAGGCGTATGTAAGCTCCAACGTAAGATTCAGAGTCATTTTAACGCGATCGAACTCCTCTTCAACGCCCGCGATCAACCAGCGCTGAATCTCGTCGTATTCGCCAAACTCTCTGCCAAGCGCCGAAAGCAGTTTGGCGCTGTAGTTATCGACCACCATAACCGCCCTTTTGCAGCCGTAGCAGAGGATCGAATCGGCGCTTTCGTATCCGACGCCCCTGCGGGATAGAAGCCACTTTCGATCGACGCTTAGCGCGAAGTTTTCAAAATCGCCAAACTCCTCTAGCGCCCGTTGCAAGAGCGCTATGATCCTTTCGGCTTTTTGGTTGTAAAAACCGGCGGGCGCGATCGCCCGCGCGAGCGTCGCCCGATCTAAAGAGGCGATCTTTTCGGCGCTATCAAATCCAAGCGCGAACAGATTCGCCATCGCTCGCTCTACGTTAGCCCATTTGGTCTGTTGCGTCAAGATCGCTTCGGGCAGAACCGCCCACGTTCCGTAGCTTCGCCACCAGCGCGGATAGCGATCGTCCGCGATCAGGCGGAGATTATCCAGCGCTAAGAGCAGATCGGCGGCGGTGTCAATCACCAGCCGCCCCCGTGTCGCATAGATATAAACGGATCGCCGTCGTCAAAGGCTTTGATCTTGTAGCAATCGACGCACGCGCCGTTATCGTCGATATCAAAAACGATCGCCTGAAAAATAGAGCGACCGCGATCGATCGGCTCGAAACTCTGTTTTATGCCCGTCAGATAGCGTCTGATCGGCTCGGCGCTATCCATTCCGATCACCTCGCTTCGTATCCCGCTAAGACCTATATCGCTGACGTAGCCGACGCCGCTCGCGATCAGCAGATCGTCGGAGCCTACGTGGGTGTGCGTGCCGACAATAACGCTAACTTTGCCTTCCAGCAGTTTCAAAAGCGCGTTTTTCTCGGCGGTCGTTTCGCTGTGAAAGTCGATCATAATATGGGCGATCTTCTCGCTCTGTAGCGACGCTACGGTTTTCAAAATCGCGTGAAACGGGTTATCGACGACTCCCATATTATGAAAGCCCATTAGATTGACGATCGCCGCGCTGCGTTCGCCAACGCGCGCGATCCACGTTCCTTTGCCGGGCGCGCCGCTCGGAAAGTTAAGCGGGCGGATAATCGGCTTATGATCTAACAGCGCGAAAATCTCCTTTTTATCCCACGTGTGGTTGCCGCCCGTTAGCAGATCGACTCCCGCGTTGAACAGCTCGTCGGCGGTTTTCGCGGTGATTCCAAAACCGTGCGCGATATTTTCGCCGTTTGCGACGCAAAAATCGATACTATGCTCCCGCTTAACGCGCTCAAGGCGGATTTTAACGGCGTTGCGCCCCGCTTTTCCCACAATATCGCCGATAAACAGAAGTCTCAAAATAATCCTTTTTTTGGTATTTTAACAAACCGCTACGAGATTTATTAAAGGAGCGAAAATGAGCGTTGTTCCGTTGTTTGGCGTTGGAACGTTCAGGCTAAAAGGCGAGATCGCGCGGCAATCCGTAAGCGACGCGCTGTCGATCGGCTATCGCGCCGTGGATACCGCGCAGATTTACGATAACGAAGCGGAGGTTGGAGAGGCGATCGCGCAAAGCGGCGTTAAGCGCGAAGAGATTTTTCTAACGACGAAGGTCTGGATAACCAACTTTTCTAAAGAGCGGTTTATTCCCTCGCTAGAGGAGAGCCTAAACAAGCTAAGAAGCGATTTTGTCGATCTGGCGCTGATTCATTGGCCCTCGCCTAGCGGCGTTCCCTTGCGCGTTTATATCGAGGAGCTAATCAAGGCGAAACAAAAGGGACTAACCAGACATATCGGCGTTTCCAACTTTCCCAACGCGCTACTTAAAGAGGCGATCGAGATCGCAGGCAAAGGGGAGATCGCGTGCAATCAGGTCGAGTTAAGCCCGTGGTTTCAAAACCGCGCGGTTCGCCGTTTCGCGATCGCAAACGACGTAGAGATCGTCTCGTATATGACGCTTAGCTACGGCAAATACCTAAACGATCCCGTTATATCCAAAATCGCGGCGGCGCGCGGTATCGATAACGCGGGCGCGGTTATAGCGTGGGCGATAAGCAAGGCGATAGCCGTAATTCCAAGCTCCACAAGCAGGGCGCATCTGCTTAGCAACCTTAAAGCGAGCGAGTTGCGACTAGGCGCGGAGGAGATTGGCGCGATCGACGCTTTGGAGCGCGGCGCGCGCGAATGCGACCCCGAAGGTTTGGCGCCCGAATGGGACAATTAGCCTTGCAAATGTAAAATGACGAAAAATTAGGAGGAAAGATGAACGCTAGTATCGTAGCCAGAAGACTGGAGCTAACCGACGCGATGCGCGAATATGTCGCCAAGGCGGTCGAACAGCTGGAAAAATACAACCTTGATATTATCGCGGTCAAAACGATTGTCGAAGACGAAGGCAAACGCGGCAAAACGGCGGCGTTGGTGGAATTCACCATTCAATTGGCGCATAGGGACACAATCGTTATCAAACAGACGGACAAAGATTTCTACGCCGCCGTCGATTTCGCGATCGAGCGCGCGAAAAAGGCGCTTCGCCGCTACAAGGACAGAGTAAGCGACAAGATCGGCAAAGAGGTTCCGCACAAATACGAGGCGGATATTCCCGCGCTTTACAGCGATATAGACGACGAGGAGGTGATCGAAGCCGCGCCCGAGTTTAGCTTCTCGCGCGACGAGGCGCTGACCTATCTAAAGGAGACGGGCTTGTCGTTTGTGGCTTTCGGCGACAAAGAGAGCGGCAAACTTCGCATTCTCTATCGAAGAAAAGACGGGCGTTTTGGGCTGTATTAGACCGCCGGACGCGGCGCGCTTATGGTGATCGCTAGGATTATGGGCGGGCTGGGCAATCAGCTGTTTCAATACGCGATCGCCCGATCGGTCGCGCTAAAACGCGGCGACGTTCTCAAGCTCGACGCGACCTACTTCGACGAGTTCAAAGCGCACGGCGGTTTTCGGCTGAACGCCTTTTGTATTGACGCGCCGCTTGCTACGATCAAAGAAATAAAGCGGCTCGCGCCTAGATCGCGCCTATTGCATAGATTGGCGCGAAAGGGGATTTTTCATTACAAGAAAAAGAGTTTTTGTATAGAAAAGCGCACGGAAGAGAGTCATTTCGCGCCGCGCGTTTTCGACTATAAAAACGACGTATATCTAAGCGGTTATTTTTGCAACGAGGGCTATTTTGCCGATATTCGCGCCGTTTTGCTCGACGATCTAAAGTTGCTAACGCCTATTAGCAAAGCGGCGCAAGCATATTTAGAGCAAATAAAAAGCTCGAACGGCGTTTCCGTTCATGTTCGTTTGGGCGACATAAAAAACGACTGCCATAAAATCGGAGCAAAAAGCGTTATCGGCGAAGTTAGAAAACCTATGCTAAGCGTTGAATACTACAAAAACGCGATACAAAGGGCGCGCGAAATCCAACGCGATCCGATATTTTTTATCTTTAGCAACGACATTGCGTGGTGCAAGGCAAATCTAGGGTTTATTACAAACGCGGTTTTTATCGATCAAACGCAAAACGAATTGGAGGATTTAGAGCTAATGCGAAATTGCAAGCTCAACATAATCGCCAACTCAACTTTCAGCTATTGGGCGGCTTGGCTGAACATCAACGACGGCAAACGGGCGATCGCTCCAAAAATATGGTATGAAAATTGGCGCGGTTACGATCCCTGCCCCTCAGATTGGGAGCGCGCATGAAAAAACGCTTATGCGTCGCGCGCGGATTAAACTAATATAAATGTATAACCTAACGATAGTTATAACCAATCATAATCGCCCCAAGATTATACTGCCCGTGTTGGATTCGATTTTCTCCCAAAGCGTTCAAGGCGTAGATATAGACGTATTGATTATTGACGACTATTCTACCGACGCGATCGATCCAAAAGACCTTGAACAATACAAAGGCAAAGTTAACGTCCATCGTTTAGCGCAAAATCACGGCGTTAACGCCGCGCGCAAGATCGGTTGCGCGATGGCGACGGGCGATTTTGTTATGTGCGCGGACGACGACGATCCTTTTGTGGAGGGCGGGCTTCAAAAAGCCTTCGACGCTATTTTTTCGTTTGAAAATTGGCAAAACCGCTCGGCTTTTGGTTTTATGCGCACAAACGCGACAAGCGCTCCGTTCGAAGATTTTTTCTTTTGGGACGAAGCGCTGTTTATTAAGTATCGTGAAAATTATATGTCGCTTGGCGGCGATTTTGTCTATATATATCAAAGAAAACTTTGCGATTTTAATTTTGAGACGTATGAGATCGCCAAAACGATCGGCGCGGAATCATACGGCGTCGTCAGAAATTTCGTTAAATATTACGAGCCTTCCAAAGCTTGTCCTATGTGGAAAATCGCGGTTATACAATCAGGCGACGCGGACGCGAGCGTTAATCGCCTAACCAACATAAATAACGCGCTGTTAAAAGCCAACGCTTTCGCCGCGTGGCAACAGGCGGAAATCGAAGAGATGGAAGAGACGGGTTTTGATCGAAAAACGCCTAAATATTACCGCCGCAGAATCAAAGGGTTGTATATTTATCTGCTTTTGGATAATCGCCGAAACGAAGCGCTCCGCGTTTTACGAACAAAACCAGCGGGGATCGGCGCTAAAATCTTTTTATCGCCTTTGGCGCTTCTGCCCCCCAAAGCGGTCTTTTGGCTTTTGAAGCTCTATCGCAAACTCTTCGCCGCGCCGCTAATTAGACGCATACGCATAGCGATCGCTTCAAAAACTTAAACAAACATAAATACAACTGTTGCGATACTTAATATCAATCGCGCGAAAAGCCGACGCTAATATGACAAACAACGCTTTTGCCGCGATAATCCTTAGCGTCTCATAGCGTATCTCAAAAACGAGCGATATTTCAGTCGCTACGTCAATACGATCGCCGCTATAAACGCCATACGTCTCGTAAAAGCTCTTGCGCGATAAACGAGCGCCTGGCAAAATGTTAAGTAATTAGACCGATTTAATAATATATGTTGTATAATGCGCGTAAAAAGGAGTAAAAAATGTCAAATAAAGCGACCAAATACACGATAGCCGAACATAAAAATTATCTGAACTACTTGCCGTTTGGCGATACGGAAGACTTTGAGCGCGCCAAAAGAGGATTGATAGCCAAAGCCGACGGTTTGATTATAAAAAACGACAAAGGACAAATCGTCTGGCGGCTGGATGAATTGGAAAATCTTCTGCGAAGCGAAACGCCCGATACGGTTAATCCGAGTTTATGGCGGCATGAGAAGCTAAATACAATCGCGGGGTTGTTTGAGGTTGCGTCGGGTGTTTATCAAATTCGCGGTTTTGATTTGGCTAATCTTACGCTGATTAAATCGCAAAACGGTTATATCGCTATCGATCCGCTTGGCTGCGTTGAAACGGCAAAGGCGGCTATAGAGTTTGCCGAAAAAAGTTTGGGGGAGATAAAAATCGCGGCGATTGTCGTTACGCATAGCCATTGGGATCATTTTGGCGGTATCAGCGCGTTAGTAAATCAAGCGGATATCGATAGCGGGACAATATCGCTTGTCGTTCCCGACCAATTTACCGAAGAGCTTGTGAGCGAAAATATCTTTGTCGGCGCGGCTATGAATAGAAGGTCTGTTTATCAGTTTGGAAACGCGCTTGAAACAAACGCCGAAGGTTTTGTCGGCAGCGGACTTGGCAATGGCGCGAGCGTCGGCATTTCCGCGCCTCTAAAACCAAACGTGATCGTTAAAAACAAAATCGAAGAGCTTGCAATAGACGGCATAAAATTTGTCTTTTTGCTAACGCCCGACGCCGAAGCGCCTTCCGAGATGTGCTTTTATCTGCCCGATTTCAAAGCGCTGTGCGCGGCTGAAATCGTTACTTACCACCAACACAATATACTGCCGTTTCGCGGCGCGCAGGCAAGATCGGCGCTGGCGTGGTCAAAACATATCGACGATATGCTTGTCCTTTTTGGCGATAAAAGCGAGGCGCTTATTTTGACGCACCATTTCCCGCAATGGGGCGCAGATAACATAACAAAGCTGCTTATCAAACAGCGCGATCTATATAAATTCGCAAACGATCAAACGGTGAGACTGATAAATAAAGGCTACACCCAAAGTGAAATCGCCGAATCTTTGGAGCTACCCGATTCGCTTGCCAAACATTGGTTCGCGCGCGGCTATTACGGACATTTGAAACATAATGTCAAAGCGGTTTATCAGCGCTATTTGGGCTGGTTTGACTGCAATCCCGCAAACTTAAATCCGCTGCCGCCCGAAGAGAGCGGAAAAAAGTTTGTCGAGCTTATGGGCGGAATCGACGAAGTTGTGAAAAAAGCGCAAAAGCTCTATGAAAACGGCGAATACCGCTTTGCGGCGCAGGTTCTAAATCACGCGGTTTTTGGCTATCCGCAAAACGAGGCGGCAAGAGAGCTTTTGGCGCTTACGTATGAACAACTTGGCTATCAAGCCGAAAGCGCAACTTGGCGCAATCTATATCTAACGGGCGCGCTGGAGCTAAGAGAGGGCGCAAAAAAACGCGGTGGATTAAGCACGCTCGGAAGCGAAATTATCAAATTTATACCGATTGAAATGCTGTTTGACTATATCGCCGTTTGGTTAAATCCGCAAAAAGCGGACAATAAAACAATCGCCCTAAACATCTCGATCGACGCTCAAATATGGAGCGTTCGCCTCTCTAACAGCGTTTTAAGCGCGCGGAAAAATACCGCCAAAGACGCAAGCGCGTCGTATGTTCTTACGCGCGAAGAGTTAAACGACATCGCAGTTAGCTTTGAAGCGCCGAAATATCCGCTGCTTAACGATATATTATCATTGCTTGAGCGTCCGGCTTTGAATGATTTTAATATCGCCGAGCCATAAACGATCCGCTTAGCGCGATCGCTTGTTGAGAAAACGGCGAAACGGATCGCGCCGACGCGTAAGAACTATCGTCGATCGCGCTGAAAACGCCCGCCGTAAAACGAAGTTCCCCTTTGCGAAGCGTAATCAATACGCGCCAGATTTTAACCTAACGGCGCTACAAAATTCGTCTAACGCTATAGTCGGCAAGGCTTTCGCTCTTTGGGGCGCCACGCGACGGATCGCAAAACAATCGCCGCCGCGAAACGATTACTTAACGACGCGGCGATCCGCAAGCTTCGCTAAAGCGGATTAGGGTTAGGCGATCGCCTTTTTTACCTGTTCGGCGATAGCGGCAAACGACGCGGGTTCGTTCATAGCCAGATCGGCTAAAACCTTGCGATCCAGCCCGATATTCGCCTTGCTTAAGCCGTTAATAAACTTGGAGTAACTTATGCCGCTTAATCGGCAGGCGGCGTTAATGCGCGTGATCCAGAGCGATCGGAAATTGCGTTTATTGTTTTTGCGATCGCGATAGGCGTAAACAAGACTTCTTTCAAGCTGTTCCTTCGCCTTGCGAAAGTGTTTATGCCTTCCGCTAAAAAAGCCGCGCGCCTGTTTTAATAGTTTTTTATGCCTGCGTCTGCGGACAAAACCTGTTTTTACTCTCATCTCATATCCTTTTGCCTATTTGGCGGGGCTAAGCCCTCTTCTCTGTTTCGCTTAGGCTAACAGAAGGTATTAAAAACCGCTTTCGCGGTTAAACGCGATTACAAACCGAGCATTCGCTTTACGCCAGCCTCGTTCGACGAATGAACGTGTTGCGCCGAGCGTAGGGAACGTTTGGTTTTTCTGCTCTTTTTCGTAAGAATGTGGCTTCTAAAAGCGCTTCCGCGTTTGATAACGTTTTTCTTGACGGAAAAACGCTTCGCGGCGGCTTTTTTAGTCTTCATCTTCGGCATCTTTTACCTTTACTTTTTCTTAGGAACCGCGTGCATACTCACAAATCGCCCGTCTAAAAAAGGCTCTTTTTCTATTGTCGCCGCGTTTCCGACCATTTGGAGGACGGATTGTAGCACATCGAAACCTACGCTTGGATTCGCCATCTCGCGCCCCTTCAAAAACACGCGAAATTTCACGTGTTTGCCGTCCTCCAAAAACTCTAGCGCGTGCTTGATCTTATAGTTCAGATCGTTTTGCGCGATCTTGGCGGTTAGTTTAATCTCCTTGACCTCGACAAGTTTTTGCTTCTTTTTCGCCTCTTTGGCGCGTTTTTCCTGCTCGTATTTATATTTGCCAAAGTCCATAATCTTCGCCACCGGCGGGTTTGCTTCGGGCGAGATAAGCACAAGCTCAAGGTTTTGATCAAAGGCTAACTGCAACGCTTGACGCGACAATATAACGCCGAGTTGCCCTCCGTCGTTTCCGATACACCTAACCTCGTCGCAGAACCTGACGATCTGCTCGTTGACGAGCGTTCTTTTTTCCTTGTCTCTTGGGGCGAAACTTGGGGGGGTGTTGTTCAAAGGCTTTCCTCGTTGTTTTTTTCTATACAGAGTTTGACGAAATCGTCTAACCCGATTGTCGTTTGCGACTTGGCTCGTCGATCGCGCAGAGCGACGGCGCGGTTTTTTACCTCCTCGTCGCCTACGACGACGATAAACGGAACGCGGCTTTTTTCCGCGACGCGAATCTTTTTCGCGAGCGTTTCGTCGCGATCGTATAGTTCCGTATCAATATCGTTCAATCGCAAAACTTCTTCAATCTCTTTCGCGTAAGCGACGTGCGTTTCGCCAACCGTTACGATCGCAACCTGCGTAGGCGCGATAAAAAACGGCAGCTCCCCGCCGTAATGCTCGATCAAGATCGCGATAAAACGCTCCATCGAACCCATCATCGCGCGGTGGAGCATCACGGGGCGAGCGCGCTCGTTTTGCGCGGTCATATAGAGCAGATCGAATCTCTCTGGCAGATTCATATCCACCTGCACCGTGCCGCACTGCCATTTTCTACCGATCGCGTCGGTGATCATAACGTCGATCTTCGGTCCGTAAAACGCGCCGCCGCCAATATCGAGCAGGTAATCGCCGCGCTTTTTCAAAACCTTCTCGATTTCAGCCGTCGATTTTTCCCACAGACGATCCTCGCCGATCGCCTTGTCGGGTTTGGTGGAAAGCGTCAGCGCGTATGTGAAACCGAACAGCTTCATCAGACGATCGATAAACTCCAGAATCTTTTCAATCTCCTCGCCGATCTGATCCTCGCGGCAGAAGATATGCGCGTCGTCCTGCGTAAATTCGCGAACGCGCAAAAGCCCGTGCAAAACGCCGCTCTGCTCGTGGCGATGAACCGTGCCGAACTCGAAAAACTTGAGCGGCAGATCGCGAAAACTCCTCGTTTGCGACTCATAAACGGCGATATGCCCCACGCAGTTCATCGGTTTTAAGCCGTATTCGTTCTCGTCGATCTTCGTAAAATACATATTTTCGCCGTAATTGGCGATATGACCGCTCTTATCCCATAGACTGGAGCGCAAAATTTCAGGTCCTCTTACGGGCTGATAACCGCGCCTTTTGTGCGCTCTGAAACTAAGCGCCTCTAGTTTCGCCCTGAGCCTAGCGCCGGCGGGTAGCCAGATCGCGAGACCGCCGCCAATCTCGTCGGAAAACTTAAACAGACCAAGCTCGCCGCCTAGCTTTCGGTGATCGCGCTTTTCGGCTTCGATCATGCGCGTCTCCCACGCTTTAAGCGACTCTTCGGAGGAAAACGCTATGCCGTAGATTCTCGTAAGCATTTCGCGGGAGTTATCGCCGCCGATATAGGCGCCCGCGAGCTTGGTAAGTTTCGCGTGCCGCAGATATTTGGTGTTCGGCGCGTGGGGTCCCCTGCATAGGTCCTCGAAGCCGCCCTGTTTGTAGATGGTTACCTTTGGCGCGTCGATATGGCTTAACACTTCGGTTTTAAGCGGATCGTCTCCGTAGCGATCAAGCGCCTCTTGTTTGCTAATTTCGTATTTTTCAATCGGAAGGGCTTGCGCGGCGAGTTTTTTCATCGTCTTTTCGACGGTTTTTAGGTCATCCGCGCCGATTTTGGCGGAGGTTTTGAAATCGTAGTAAAAGCCCTCCTCCACGACGGGTCCCACAAAAAACTGCGCGTCGGGATAGAGTAGTTTAATAGCTTGCGCCATCAGGTGCGCCGAAGAGTGGCGTATAATGGATAGCGCTTCTTGAGAGTCGTCGTAGGCGATAGGCGAGCCGTTTAGGCTCCGTTCTTTCGCGGTGGCAAGGTCAAAAACGCCGTCGGGCGTTTTAACGCCGATTATTTCGCTCAAATTGCTCCGTTCCTTTTTCTAACCGCCAAACTAACCCTTTCTTTATCAATTCCTATTATGGTGGTCCCAAGAGGTCTCGAACCTCTGACCTCTACCATGTCAAGGTAGCGCTCTACCGCTGAGCTATGAGACCTACGCCGCCTAGTTTTTACGCGCAAAAAGAGCCGTGATTTTACCTTGCGTTTCATAAAATATGCTTTCGCCGCCCGCTTTGTCGATCGAAAGGCGCAAAAATGTTGGCTGTTTTTGACTTTAATCTGATAATTTTACGCGGACGCCGCCGAACTTTCCGATCGCTAAAGCGCGGCGCGCGCTCTAGCGATCGCGCAAAACGGCGGCTAACCGCCCTTAATCAAAGCCTCGCGGCTTAAACCTATATGCCTAAGCCTACCGCTAAGCCGATAACTAATACGCCGTTTCCAACGTCGTCGGTATCGAAAATATAGCGCGGCGCAATTTTAAACGTCGTTACGATCGCCTCGCGCTTTTTGGAAAACGGCGTATATTCAAACCCCAAACCGACATTTTCCGTCGTTAGGAGACCATTGCCAAATCCGTTACCGTTGCCTAAGCTGATGATTGCCGCCGTTTGCCCTCCCAATACGCTTAGATCGTATTTGAAATTAAATAGCGTCGAACCTAAGGCGTTATATTTCACCGTCTCGAATCCTACGGATAGGGGATCGGCTACGCGCAGATTTAACGCGAAGGTGTTTGCGATAGCGTGAGTGTCGAAATCTGGAACGTTGATGTTCGGCGCGACGCCTATCTCAACGGACAGAATATCGTAGCTATTTGCCGCCGTTAGAGACGACGATAGCGCCGCGATAAACGTTAAGACCTTTATGAACCTTTTCATCAATTAACTCCTTTTAGTATCCAAAAGACGCGCCGACGGACAAGACGATGGCGCCGACGCCGAAGTCATCCGTATCTGGAACGTAATAGTCGGCGCGTAACGCCAAGCCGTGAAGAATGCCCGCTTTGGTTCTTCCGCCGATAATATCCGAAAATATGCCCACCGTAATCGACGAATTGCCGCCCGTATTGCCCAGATCGAACGCCGCGCCAATCTGCGGAGTGAGCTTATAGCCTATACGCAAACCTTTATGAACGTAGGCGCCGCCGCCTCCAAGCGCTAGCGCGTCGTAGCCTACCGTCAAATTGTCAAACGCGGCTATATCGACGCCGAAGTTTTTTCCCGAAAACGCGTCGCCGCCGTTAATCGTGTCGTCTATGGGAAAGGCGATAGGCAAACCTGCGTTAAAGCGAATGAAGTGAAAAGCGTCCGACGAGGCTGGAGCCGCAAAAATCGCGGAGCAAGCCGCAAAAAACGCAACTATCGTTTTTTTCATTACAAGATCCTTTTTTGTGTTTTTGCGCGTTAAACGCGCTATGCCTCGTCCGCAAAGGATATATTTGCGGACGACAGGCTAAGGAAAGCAAACCTAAGATCAATCAAGCCGTTGATAGCGTCGCCTTGCGGACGCTATGGTTGGGTTAGGGGGGGGATCGCGACTTCTGGTATATAAACGTCCGCGCGCAAGCGATATTTCTCTCTCTCTCTCTCTCTAGTCGGCGCGGACGGCATCGTTAAACCTCGCAAAAGATTTCGCAAGATTATAACTGACCGAACTTAAATAATATGCTTATTATTTGCTTAAACCGCGCTCTTTTGGCGCTTTACGCGCTTAAAATATAACCAGAAAATCCAAACGATCGAACAGTCGATTAACGCGTCGGCTAGATTGAAAACCGCGAACTCGAATCCGTAGCGCCAATAAACGTAATCCACTACGCCTCCGTGAACGAATCGATCTATCAGATTTGAGCAGCCTGCGCCAAGCAAAACGCCAAGAGGTTGGGCGTAACGAACAACGAGCTTATCCAGAAATACAAAAACTATCGCGATCGCGACAAGCAAAGCCAGAATATACTTTAGCTGTTCGCCAAGCGAGGCAAAGAGCGAAAACGCCACGCCTTCGTTGAACGTCAGCACGATTGAGAGCGCCGCGCTATCCCATCGAAAGCCGTTTAAGATCGCGAGTTTAACCGACTGATCTATAACGATCGCGCAGATAAAGAACAGCCAGAAAAACGCCGTAGAACGATTGATATAGTAAAACTTCATATGGACGCCGTCGATTTTTGAAGCCGCATTGTAGCGTTTCAACGCCTCAAAAAAACGCTCGCTTAGCCCAAGCTCGTTGTCGAAACAAAAAAACTAACGTATCGCAACGCCGTTTTTGGCGGATCGTTTTATATCGTAAAGCGCCATATCCGCGCGTTTGATAAGCTCCTCGACGCGCTCGTTGCGCCGATAGACCGCGCAACCCACGCT